>CAZXYQ010000166.1:0-5534 GCA_964644975.1 uncultured Rhodohalobacter sp. | reverse complement strand
CGTTCCGATATTTACGTGTGGCTTGGTACGTTGAAATGTCTCCTTTGCCATAATATTATACTCTTATATAAGTGTTAGTTACCCTTTTTCTTCAATTATTTCGAGTGCTTTAGCCGAAGGAACTTCTGAATACTCAGAAAATTCCATGGAGTAGGACGCACGGCCCTGCGTTAGTGAACGCAATTCAGTAGAATAACCGAACATCTCAGACAGCGGCACATTTGCTTTTACAACTGCACCGTCGTTTTGATTATCCATCTTCAAGATAATTCCGCGACGCCCGTTGAGGTCACCAATTACATCACCCATATGCTCTTCGGGTGTAATTACTTCAACCTTCATGATAGGCTCAAGCAATTTTGGTTTCGCTTTTTTTGCAGACTGACGAAATGCGATTTTAGCACAAAGCTCAAAACTGAAAGCATCAGAATCCACATCATGGTAAGAACCATCGAACAAACGTACACCCACATTTTGTACGGGGTAGTTTGCCTGGATACCGCCTTTCAAAGCTTCTCTAAATCCTTTCTCTACACTTGGGATATATTCTCTGGGAATATTACCGCCTACAATTTCATTTACGAATTTGAATCCTTCGCTAATTGTGACTTTTTTGTCGTCATCGGCATACTCTTCAAAATGTTCCAGTGGGCCGATCTCAAACTCCATGTCTGCAAATTTTCCACGACCACCCGTTTGCTTCTTGTAAACTTCGCGGTGTGTAATCGGAGCTGATATAGTTTCACGATATGAAACCTGCGGCTGACCTACATTAGCTTCAACCTTAAACTCACGCTTCAAACGATCTACAATAATTTCGAGGTGGAGTTCACCCATCCCTGCAATTGTGGTTTGGCCGGTCTCTTCATCGGTCTGCACCATAAATGTTGGGTCCTCTTCGGCCAGCTTCACAAGGCCGGTTGTGAGTTTCTCAGCATCTGCTTTTGATTTAGGCTCTACAGCAAGTTTAATAACCGGCTCAGGGAACGTAATTTTTTCAAGCAGAATAGGACTGTCCAGATCACAGAATGTATCTCCAGTGTTAACTTTCTTCACACCTACTGCAGCGGCAATGTCACCTGCACGAACAACATCAATATCTTTCTTGTCATTGGCATGCATTTCAAGAATTCGGCCAACTCTCTCCTTATCTCCGGTTGTGGAGTTTAGAATGTACGATCCTTTTTCGAGTGTACCCGAGTATACCCTGAAGAATGTCAGCTTACCAACATAAGGATCCGTCATGATTTTAAAAGCCAAAGCAGAAAACGGTGCATTTACATCCGGTTCGCGCTTCATTTTTGTCTCTTCATCTTTAGGATCTACGCCATTTACAGCTTCAACTTCAAGCGGGCTTGGCAGGTATTCAATTACTTTATCGAGAAGAATCTGAACGCCTTTATTCTTAAGAGCGGTTCCGCAGAGTACTGGAGTAATGTCTAGTGCGATAGTAGCCATTCGGATGGCGTTGTTGATCTCTTCTTCTGAAATCTCTTCTTCCATGAGATATTTTTCCATCAACGCGTCATCATGGTCCGCAATATTCTCAAGCATAAGCTTACGGTATTCTGAAGCTTTTTCTCTAAGCTCTTCCGGTATCTCAACAACATCGTACTTCGCTCCGAGAGATTCATCATCCCAGATAATACCCTGCATGTTGATAAGATCCACAACACCCTTAAAGTTCTCTTCTGCACCAATAGGAATTTGTACAGGAATTGGGTTAGCACTTAATTTCTCGCGCATCTGTTCGACAACGTTGTAGAAATCTGCGCCGGTTCTGTCCATTTTATTGACAAATGCCATGCGGGGAACTTTATACTTGTTCGCCTGGCGCCAAACGGTTTCCGATTGTGGCTGCACGGCTCCAACAGAGCAGAATACGCCAATTGCGCCATCAAGCACTCTCAGAGAACGCTCAACTTCTACTGTGAAATCAACGTGACCCGGCGTATCAATAATATTAATCCTGTGATCTTTCCAAATACAGTGTGTGGCCGCTGACTGGATTGTGATTCCCCGTTCCTGCTCCTGCTCCATCCAGTCCATTGTAGCTGCACCATCATGAACTTCGCCCATGCGGTGACTTCGGCCGGTGTAAAACAGTACCCGTTCGGTCACAGTAGTCTTGCCGGCATCTATGTGTGCCATGATACCGATGTTTCGCGTCCTGCGAATACGGTCTATAATTTCTGGGTCTGCTTTAGTTGTCGCTTCTGACATTGGTATTGTACTTTAAAATTTTCTTTAAAATCTAAAATGAGCAAATGCTTTGTTGGCTTCTGCCATTCGGTGTGTTTCGTCCTTCTTACGAACTGCTCCGCCTTCATTTTTTGCGGCATCCATAAGCTCCCTGCCTAGTCGCAGCGCCATGGACTTATCATTTCTTTGTGTGGATGCATTAATAATCCATCGCATTCCAAGGGCGGTGCCTCTAGCCTGGCGCACTTCAATGGGAACTTGATATGTAGCTCCACCTACTCTTCTGCTTTTTACCTCAACAACCGGAGTTGCGTTGGACAAAGCTGATTTGAATACTTCGATCGGCTCCTCGCCGGTCTTCTCTTCAATAATTCCAAATGCCTGATAGAGAATTTTTCTTGCAACGCCTTTTTTACCGTCGCGCATCAGGTTGTTCACAAAACGCGTTACTGTTTTATCCAAGAAAATTGGATCCGGTTGCACTTCTCTTTTTTCTGCCGTTTTTCTACGCATAATATCTAATGTTAAAAGATCTCAGAGTTACCCTTTAGGCTTTTTAGTACCATAGTGACTTCTTCCCTGCTTCCGATCATCTACACCGGCAGTATCCAGAGTACCACGAACAATGTGATATCGAACACCGGGAAGGTCTTTCACCCTGCCACCCCTGATAAGCACAATACTGTGCTCCTGCAAGTTATGTCCTTCACCAGGAATGTAAGCAGATACTTCCATTCCGTTTGTTAACCGAACTCTCGCTACTTTTCTAAGTGCAGAGTTAGGCTTTTTAGGAGTTGTTGTATAAACGCGAACACAAACTCCACGCTTTTGCGGACAGTTCTGAAGAGCAGGCGCTGTTGTTTTACTCTTCTTACTTTTTCTTCCTTTGCGGATTAATTGGTTTATTGTAGGCACGTATTTACTATTTGATGTTTCGTGAAATCAAGAGCTGATTAAGATAGCTTTATTATATTTTCTTTGCCAACTTTTTAACAATATTTTTTCCAAATTGTTCAATTAATACTATAATTTCTTTTTTAAGAGCGTTTCACCCCCTAAATCAACCCATTATATAGATTAATTGTTATATATCAATATATCAGATGAAATTAACTCAACTTGCCAAATTAAGCACCAAACGTGAACAGGCGCTCCATAGTTTTGGTATATATTCCATTCCAGATCTACTTTACTTTTTTCCCCGCCGATATATTGATAAATCGGATATCAAACCGATTCGAATGCTTTCCGACTCAGATGAGCCGGTGTCTGTACTCGGCAAGGTAGAAGAAATACAGGTTCAGGGCTATAAACAGAAACGCCGTCTCGAAATCCGGGTCTCCGACGGAACAGGATCGCTTAAGGCGGTTTGGTTTAAAGGGTGGAAGTATGTTGTTTCTCAATTTAAAGTGGGAGACCTGCTTTCGCTCTTTGGAAAGACTAAACGGTATGGAGGATGGGTTAGTATGGCACATCCCGAATTTGAGGTACTTGAAAGCCGCGATGAGATTGAAAAATACCGCACGCTAATCCCCATTTATCCCTCAGGCAAAGCACTCTCAAAGGCGTACATCACCCATAAGCTGATTGCCGGTTGGGTGCAGGAGGCTATAGAAAAGGTGGAATTAGATGAATTTTTGCCAGAGGAAATTTTAGCTCAGCACAGCTTTCCAGAGAGAAAAAAGGCTATTCAGAGCATGCATATGCCCGAGAGCCATAAAGAAGCGCACCAAACACTGGAGAGGTTTAAATACGAGGAGCTCTTTCTGTTTGAACTCTCTATGGCGATGATAAAGTTTAAACAGCAGGCAAAAGAAGAGGGGCCGGAGCTGAAGCCGGGATCTCTCACAAAAAGATTCTTTAATGATGTTTTACCGTTTGAGCTCACGGACGGCCAAAAGTCTGCGCTATCCGAAATACGCGATAACGTCAGCACGGCCACACAGATGAACCGCCTGATTCAGGGCGACGTGGGCGCAGGCAAAACTGTGGTTGCAATAGGTGCTATGCTGATGGCGCTCGACAGTGGCTACCAGGCCACACTGATGGCCCCCACCGAAATTTTGGCTGAGCAGCACTACCACACCATCAAAGAGTATCTGGAACCGCTCGACGTCAATTTCCGACTGCTGGTAGGCGGGCAAAAGAAATCGCTACGCGATGATATTCTCTCCGATATTGCGGGCGGAACCTGCCATATTGTAGTGGGCACGCACGCCATCATCCAGGATCAGGTGAAGTTCAACAGGCTTGGCCTGGCCGTGATTGATGAGCAGCACCGTTTTGGCGTGAAGCAGCGAACTGAGATGCTGCAAAAAGGCGATCACCCCCACCTGCTTGTGATGTCGGCCACGCCCATACCCCGATCATTGGCCATGACCGTCTACAGCGATCTTGACATCTCCGTTATTAAAGATCTGCCCGGCGGACGTAAACCGATCAAAACTGCCGTGCGAACCGACAAGGAGAGAGAAAATATTTACCGGTTTGTTGAAGATATAGTGAGTGACGACGGGCAGGTATACGTAGTTTTTCCGCTAATAGAAGAGTCTGAAGCGCTGGACCTGAAGGATGCTACCATGGGTTTTGAAAAGCTGAAGCGCCGGTTTCCCGACATACCGATCGGCCTGCTGCACGGGCAGATGAAATCTGAAGAGAAAGAATCGATCATGAACGCGTTTGCTGAAGGTCGGTTGAAAATTCTGGTCTCCACCACCGTTATTGAAGTGGGAGTGGATGTACCGGGCGCCAGTGTGATGATCATTGAGCACGCCGAGAGGTTTGGATTGTCGCAGCTCCATCAGCTGCGTGGTCGAATTGGCCGGGGTACGCGCCAAAGCTACTGCATCCTTATGCCTGACCATAAACTTAGTGAATCGGGTCGGTTCCGGCTCAAAAAAATGGTGGAGACCACCGACGGTTTTGAAATTGCCGAGGCCGATCTGAAACTTCGAGGACCGGGAGATTTTCTCGGGACCAAACAGAGCGGACTGCCTGAGTTTAAGTACGCCGATATCGTTGACGACCGCTTGCTTCTGGAACAGGCGAAAGCCGACGCGTGGAAAATCATAAAAACTGATCCGGCTTTAGAAAAACCTGAACACAAAGAGCTGAAAAAAGAATTTAAGCCATACTTCAAGGAGAGATCGGAGTATTTTGGGATTGGGTAGTCAGGGTGCCCCGGCATCCGCCGGGACCGGAAAAGCACCGGCAGGGTTCAGGGTTCAGGGTTCAGGGTTCAGGGTTCAGGGGTTAAGTGCAGGGTGTTTGTCTGTAGAATCCCATCTGCGAAACTCAGTGATACATCAGCGCTACTCTGCGAAAACCAACGT
>CAZXYQ010000165.1:0-5550 GCA_964644975.1 uncultured Rhodohalobacter sp. | reverse complement strand
GGAGGGGAGCTCAATAAATCATTCGCGTTCATATTAATTTATAAAACCATAAATGTGCTTCTTTTTATAAAAAAACCTGAACACCCCTCAGAAAAGCTCCGACCGAACGGAGCTTATTCGTCTCCCCTCCAGGGGAGAATTATCCCACATTTCTCAACCGGACGCTGACAGAAAAGTTGCTTCACAACGGACGCTTACAGAAACGTCGCCATGCTCCGAATGCTGTCAGGTCTTCTCATATCTGACATCTCAAATCTCACATCTCGAATTTCTCAATCACCATTGCATGGCCTTGTCCTCCGGCGGCACATGCGGCGATGAGTGCGTATTTACCATTCTCTTCAATCAGGCGGTTGGCAGCAGTAGTGACCATTCGCACGCCGGTTGCTGCAAACGGATGGCCGAGTGACAGCGAGCCACCCCAGTTGTTTAGTGCGTCGTAAGGGACTTTACCCACCGCTTTTTTCTTGTTGAGGCGATCTTTTGCAAAATCGTCGCTGGCCAGCGCTTTCAGGACCGTGAGCATCTGCCCGGCAAACGCCTCGTGAAACTCAAAAACGTCAATATCTTTTAAATCCAGATTCATCTGATCCAGAACCTGTGGAACTGCAAAAGCGGGCCCAATCAGCAGCTCGTCGCCCGGACGCCTGGCCACGTAGCTGTAGGATCTTAAAATTGCTTTTGGCCGGTATCCGTGCTCCAGGGCAAAATCTTTTTCCATCACCAGTCCGGCTGATGCACCGTCGGTCAGAAACGAGGCGTTACCTGCCGTTACGGTGCCGTGTGGTTTTACAAAGGCCGGGTTTAATTTTGCCAGCTTATCCGGGCTGCTGTCGCCCCTGATACCGTTGTCGCTCTTCACAACGGTTGATCCGTCATGTAGTGATACCGGAAAAATCTCTTTGGCAAGATGCTCATCTGCCCCGGATGCCTTCAGGTGCGATCGCAGCGCAAAGGCGTCCTGCTCCTCACGGGAGATATCGTACTTGGCAGCCATCTTGTCGCAGCTCTCTCCCATCGTCTCACCGGTTGAGAATTCGGCGATTGAAGGAATCTCAGGCAGCAGATCGTTTGGCCTTAGATTTTTGAAAAACTTCAGGTAGTCGCCCGGAGACTTGTATCGCTGCGTTTCCAGCAGCTTCTGGCGAAATTTCTTGCGAAAACGGATCGGGATATCGCTCATCACCTCCGTACCGCCCACAATGGCAGCCCTGGCATTTCCGGTTTCGATACTGTCTTTTGCCATGGTGAGAGCCATATTCGAAGAGATGCACGCCATGGAGACGGTAGCTGCCGGAATGGTGTCGGGCAGGCCGGCCGCAAGCGAGCTCTCCCGTGCCACGTTACTGGTGTTAACATCCTGTATCACATTTCCAAAATAGACGCGGTTGATGAAGTCTCCGTCCAGCTTGGTTTTGCTGACCAGCCCCGCAATTGCCCGTCGTCCCAGGTCGTAAGCATTCAGCTTTTTAAAATCGGTTCCGGCTCTTAAAAACGGCGTTCTTCCGCCATCGATAAATACAACTTCCGTCGAATTCTTGCTTTTACTTTTTGCCATGACGCCTCGTCAATAAAAATTTCGGTGATTTGCGCTTATAAATCAATCTGTCCAAATGTGTTAGCAGCTGTAGGTGTTAGTCAACTTAACACTGTTAACCTCCCTATATATAACAAATATTTAGGACGGTTGAAAGCGGCGGCGGTTGACGAGTGTTTTGTTTAGGGATGCTGCAGACAGGGTTCAGGCACCATTTCAGAAATTTTTCACGTTCCGTATATAAAACGATATGGGTAAGATTTTTTTATTTAACAACTTAGTGTCGGGGGTGTGGATCAGAAACCAATTTATTTGCACAATAGAGCAAAAACAATTTTGTCTGAATTGCAAACCTTCTTATCTTTGATGCTCTGCTAAAAACAGGGGCGCTTAGCTCAGTTGGTTTAGAGCATCTCGTTTACACCGAGGGGGTCGGGGGTTCGAATCCCTCAGCGCCCACACTAAAGGCCGTCGAAATTTATACATTTCAGCGGCCTTTTTTTGTTTGATCAGTTGCGTGTACAGTTTCTTATTTCTCTCACCGACCCCTTAAACTCTACATCAGCAGAAACGTGGTAATTCCGTAAAGCGAGCATGTTCATGCACGTTTTCTGGTGAGCATCTCGGAGTACGGCTCGATGATGTGATATACGCTCTTTTAGAATCACCGGAACTCTGAATTTCGCAGATTTTGTCACTAACCCGTCAATCCGCAGAAACAGCGTGCAGACGGGGCAGTTGCAAACACACTTTTCATTTTTGACTTCTCACTTTTGTCCTAAGGTCTTTTTCACTTCTGTTCTCTACCTTTCACTTCTTAGTTTTCACTTTTCACTTATAATTATGCATCACGTCTATATCCTCTACAGCCCGCTTGTGGACCGTTATTTTGTGGGGTCAACTCCGAAGCTTGACAAAAGTCTGAAACGGCACAATTCCGGCAAGAATAAACATACCAAAACAGGTATTCCCTGGAATTTGGTATATCAGGAGGTGTTTGATGATCGGGAAATGGCGCACGAAAAAGAGCGCAGAATTAAAGCTTCTGAGAGTCGTGAGGAGCTGGTTCAGCATATCAGGGGAGAGAAGTGAGAGAATTGTGGTTCAGGCCGGTACGCTTGAATTGATCATCAGGCAGAAACGGAATCTTGTTCCGGTGTACGTAGACCAGCCGCCTAAATGGATGTTCCGTATATCAAGTACCATGGCATCGAGATTGTGATAAGCATCATCTGAATTCACTAACGCAAACAGCATCCGTGCATACTCTTCACATATTTTTTTACATCTATTGCCTGTTCGCCATTTTTGAAAATTTGTAAAATTAATGTATTGTAAAGCCTATCCTAAAATTTAGTTTTCTAACCTTAGCGATGCCAAATATAAACTATTCCACACCTTTTGTTGCTGTTTTGTCTCTTATTTCACTGGTTTTGATAGGGGGTGTTGCGTGCTCTTCTACAGAACAGATGATAGAGGAAGAGGCTGTTCAACAGCGCGACCTATCCCAAATGGAAGAGCTCTACTGGGCCCGGATCGATAGCTCACGCATGAATTTTACTCAGGCCGATATCGATTTTATGTACGATATGATTCCTCACCACTCGCAGGCTTTAATCATGTCGCGCCTGGCGCCGGAAAATGGGGCGAGCCGTGCAGTTCAGACACTTGCGGGCAGAATTATTAATGCTCAGGGCGATGAAATCCGTCTCATGAAGAGATGGCTTGCAGACAGAGGCCAGCCCGTGCCCGACGTTCATATTGACGGCCTGGAAATGATGATTCATATGCCTGAAATGGAAGACGGTCACGGTCATCACGGACACCACGGCCATCACGACATGAACGATCACAGCGATATGCCCGGCATGCTTTCCCAAAGTCAGCTCGAGGAATTGGCGGCGGCTACAGGCCGTGATTTCGACCGGACGTTCCTGGAGTTTATGATTGAACATCACGAGGGAGCAATAATTATGGTTGATACACTTTTTGCAGCCGATGGCGCTGCTGCTGATCGCGAAATGTTCGACCTGGCATCTGGTATCAACGCTGAACAGGTAACGGAAATAGAACGAATGCAGCAGATGCTGGATCAGCTCTGATATCATAACGGATAGTTAACAGCATGCAGATCAGAAGCTAAAGAGAAAAATTTTTACATACAGATCACTTAAAACAAAAAACATCCTTATGAAACAATTACTACCAGGGATATTGCTTGCATTTACTGCCTTTTTCGGCATATACAGCTGCACATCTTCTGAAATAGCACATCAGGACGCACCGGCGTCTTCGTCATCTAACATCATGCCAATAACAGAAGGTGAAAGGCCCAGCCCCGATCCGCGTGTAGGTTTGGCCGGCGGTTTGTTTGATGCTGAAGAGGCCATTTGGAACCTGAATCTGATATCCACCACCCCTCCACCCGAAGCTTTTCTGGGATCGTGGGGAACTGATCTCGCATTTAAAGATAATTATGCGATCCAGGGAAATTACGACGGATTTATCATCTGGGATGTGACAGATCCGGCAAATCCTGAGGTGACGGTTGACTTTAAATGTCCTGCCTCGCAAAGTGATGTTTCTGTTTACGGAAATCTGCTCTTTGTTTCTGGCGAAGGACTTGGCGGCCGGCTCGACTGCGGCACGGAAGGCGTGAGAGAAACGGCAAGTGCCGACAGGCTTCGCGGTATTCGTATCTTTGATATTTCCGATATCGAAAATCCTGAATATGTGTCGAACGTACAGACATGTCGCGGATCGCACACTCACTCCGTATTGGTAGATCCAAACGACGATGAAAACGTGTATGTTTATGTGTCCGGTTCTGCTCCTGTTCGCCCTGAAGAAGAACTTCCGGGTTGTACAACGGCATTTCCCGATGAAGATCCCGACAGTCCGCTGTTCCGGATTGAAGTAATTCAGGTACCGCTCGCCAGCCCGCAGGATGCAGCCATTGCAAACTCACCCCGAATATTTGACGGATTAGAAGCACCTCCAGTTCGCGAAGCAACAGCTGAAGAGCGCGAGCGGCTTGAAGAAGCCAGAGCTGAAGGACGTTTTATCGGGGAAATGCAGGGACGCGAGCGAGTAATTCCAAATGGAATGATCCGTGGTTACCTTGCCCGGATTGTTGCAGAGCGTGGCGGTACCGGTGTACCAACAGCGGCCGACAGCGCCACCCTTCGCGAACGACTTCCTGATTTTATTGATGAGACCCTGGCCTCACGGGGCCGTGGATCTGAGGCGATGGGACCAAACCAGTGCCACGATATTACACTCTATCCTGAAATTGGCCTGGCCGGTGGAGCCTGCGAGGGAATGGGCCTGCTGCTCGATATTTCTGATCCGATAAATCCCGTACGGATTGATGCGGTTGCCGATTCAAACTTTGCATACTGGCACTCAGCTACCTTTAACAACGACGGCACTACCGTTCTGTTTACGGATGAGTGGGGCGGCGGAACGCAGCCCAAGTGTCGCGAAGATGATCCATATGAGTGGGGAGCAAACGCCATCTATTCGATTGTGGATGGAAAGATGGAGTTTCAGAGCTACTTTAAAATGGACGCCCCGCAGACAGAAACTGAAAACTGCGTTGCCCACAACGGGTCGATGATTCCAATTCCCGATCGCGATATCATGGTTCAATCGTGGTACCAGGGCGGAATTAACGTATTCGACTTTACAGATCCTAAGAATCCGGTTGAGATCGCTTTTCATGATCGCGGGCCAATCGATCCCGATCGTATGGAAACAGGCGGAAGCTGGTCGATCTACTGGTACAACGGAGTGCTGATAAACTCAGAGATTGCCCGCGGACTCGATATTTTTGAGCTGATTCCGAGTGACTTTATCACCGAAAATGAAATTGCCGCGGCCAACACCGTGAAAATGGATTACTTCAATCCCCAGGGGCAGCCGAAGTTTACGTGGCCCGCATCTTATGCGCTTGTAAGAGCCTATGCCGATCAGCTTGAGCGAGATCGTCAGCTCGACCGTCAGGCGCTGCA
>CAZXYQ010000164.1:0-5557 GCA_964644975.1 uncultured Rhodohalobacter sp. | reverse complement strand
GCACTCAGAAATGAAAATCTAACCGATGCGATGACCTACATCAATCAGCTTCGGACAAGCGTAACCAGCGACGCAACCGGAGATGTCCTGCAGCAGAGAACAGCCAACACGATTGAGGAGGGCTGGACCGCGCTGAAAGAGGAACGGCGAGTTGAGTTATGGCTGGAAGGACGTTATATGTGGGATTTACGTCGATGGATCGCTGATAACACGCCCGGCGAACAGGAAGATATGAGCGAACGGATTCGGCTTTGTATCCCAATTCCCAATAGCGAAGCAGATGCAAACCCCAATTTCGGAAGAGATCACCAGGATCCTGTAAATCCAACGTATACCGGCGGATAAGAAATTGTTTGTTGCTTGAAATAAGCTCAAACAAACGTAACCTAAAAAGGGCTGCATTGAGAATGCAGCCCTTTTTTTGTGCCATCTATAAAGCCATCACACCAAAAAAAAGTACCGGGATTGTGCCCGGCACTTCTGTTTAGATATCGTAAAATACACGTATCTACACATGCTGCATACTATTCTGTTACTTCCAGTGAGACTGCGCAATCGCCTCTTTGCTTTCATCTTCGGCGCCGGCCAAAAAGCGCTCGGCATCCAGTGCGGCGCGGCATCCCGTTCCCGCGGCAGTAACAGCCTGTCTGTAAACAGGATCCATCGCGTCGCCGCTTGCAAAAATACCGGGCAGATCGGTTTCGGTTGACTGACCTTTGGTTTGAATATATCCTACATCATCCATGGTAAGCACGTCTTTGAAAAGGTCTGTATTTGGTTTGTGACCGATCGCAATAAAAACACCTGTTACATCTTCGAGCGTATGTGTTTTATCCTCTTTATTATTGTAGATCTTCACCCCGGATACAACCTTGTCGCCAAGCACTTCTACGAGTTCAGTGTTCCACAAAAATTCTATTTTTTCGTTACCAAACGCACGTTTCTGCATCGCTTTTGATGCCCTAAGGTCTTCTCTTCGGTGCAGTACCGAAACTTTACTGGCAAATTTGGTCAGAAACAGTGCCTCTTCCATTGCGGTGTCTCCGCCACCAACAATCACAACGTGCTCATTTCTGAAAAATGCACCGTCGCAGGTTGCGCAGGCGCTCACTCCTTTTCCTCGTAGTTTTTGTTCGCTCTCTATGCCGAGCCATTTAGCAGAAGCGCCGGTTGCAATAATGATCGACTTTGCATAGACAGTGGTCTCTTCATCTACCGTCAGTTTATACGGGAGCTCTCCAAATTCAATATTGTCAACAAATCCGTACCGGCAATCAGCGCCAAATCGTTTCGCCTGTTCTCGAAAATCTTCCATCATTTTGGGCCCCATCACACCGTCCGGATATCCGGGAAAATTATCGACATCAGTAGTTTGCATGAGCTGCCCACCGGGTTCAGGACCTTCAAACACAAGCGGGTTCAAATCAGCCCGGGCTGCATATAGTGCTGCGGTGAATCCTGCCGGGCCGCTTCCTATTATTACTACATCAAATATTTTACCTTCTATGTCTTTCATCATAATATCTATTGTTTTTTTTATTTCTCATCAAATATAACAAATTGTGTAGCCCTTTTCGGTCAATCTTATCTATCAGAATTATAGTTTTTCAGTAACATCTCATATTATTTTTTATGAAACCGTTTCCACAGCAAAGTTTAAGTTGCAAATAAGTCAGAATTCCATAAGTTTGCAGAAATAATTATGTTGGAGCAGATAAATGATTGGAGTTTGTAAAGAAACTGAACAAAACGAGAAGCGTGTGGCTATCACACCTGAGGTTGTAAAGAAACTTTCTGGTGATGGGCTGCAGGTTACAATAGAGGCGGAAGCCGGTTTAGGTTCCAGCTACAGCGATAAAGACTATACCGATGCCGGAGCCACAATTGTAAAATCCCGGGACAATATACTTTCTGAATGTGATATCCTTCTGGCGGTTCAGGCTCCTTCCGTTAAAGATATCAAAAAGATGAAGGCTCAAAGCGTTCTTATATCTTTTATTTGGCCGCTTCAAAACAGCGATTACATTGAAGTTCTCAAAAAGCAGAATGTGTCCGGAATGGCGATGGATACCATTCCGCGCATCAGTCGGGCCCAGTCAATGGACGCCCTCTCCTCTATGAGCAACATTGCCGGATATAAGGCTGCATTGATGGGAGCAAACACCCTCGACAAATACCTCCCCATGATGATGACCGCCGCCGGAACCATCCGTCCCGCTAAAGTATTGGTGCTTGGCGCCGGTGTTGCTGGACTCCAGGCAATAGCCACTGCAAAACGGCTGGGCGCCATAGTAGAAGCATTTGATATACGTCCAGCCGTAAAAGAGCAGGTTGAAAGCCTTGGAGCTACATTTGTGGAGGCCGAGGCAGATAATGAAAAAGAGGAGGCCGAAACCAAAGGTGGTTACGCCAAAGAGCAGACCGAAAGCGATAAAGAAAAGCAGCAGAAACTGGTACATGATCACGTAGCAAAGGCGGATATCGTTATTACAACTGCCCTCGTGCCCGGCCGGCCCGCACCAAAACTTATACCAAAAGCAATGGTGGATGACATGAAGGCCGGATCCGTTATTGTGGATATCGCAGCTGAACAGGGAGGAAATTGCGAACTTACAAAAGCGGGCGAAACCGTAAACCATAATGGAGTTTTGATTCTTGGTCCGCTTAATATGCCCTCAATGCTGGCCTTTCATGCAAGTAAACTATATTCCAAAAATATACTTTCGCTGCTGGAACTGCTTCTAGAAGACAACAAGCCAAACTTTAATTTTGAGGATGAAATTATAGTCAATGCTACCGTGACGCATGAAGGAGAACTAATCTCCCCGTTTGTGAAAGAAAATATGTAGCCGGAATGATCTGCTATCAGAACTTGTCGGAGTTTGAAATCACTCCCGCATATTTTTTTTTAAAAAAGAATTTAAAAACTTCAGTTCGATTAATAATACTTTTAAATAATCCGGGAAGAAGTCTCCCCTATCAAGGGGCTCATTTTTTGAACGCAAAGTGAACTTTAGAGGGGTGTCCATCGAATTTCACCACAATCTGATAAACACCCCCTCAATCCATCTTTTTTCACCGCAGGTATTTCTTCGGGGAAGGGGTACTTTCTGGTTCATGATTTAATAATCGAACTCAGGTTTACAGGAAAATTTTAACGATTAATAAACCCGCGACGCTTTCGGAATCCCGCCACTACGGCCGGGGCCCATTTTAGCGCGCTTATCTCTTGACTTATAACGTATGGAAGACCTTATTTTCAACCTCTTTATCTTCGTACTCGCCTCTTTTGTTGGCTTCGAGCTGATCACGAAAGTGCCGCCAACTCTTCATACGCCGCTGATGTCGGGTGCGAACGCAATTTCAGGTATCACGCTGATTGGCGCCCTTATTATTGCAGGGGGATCAGAATCGGTTTACGCACAGTGGATCGGGTTTGCCGCCATTGTATTTGCCACTATTAACGTGGTTGGCGGCTTTATGGTTACGGATCGAATGCTCGAGATGTTCAAGAAAAAGGAGGAGAACTGATGAGTCAATTTCTACCAGAAGTTATTCAGGGTGCTCTGCCAAATCTCATCCAGCTTGTCTACCTGATCGCTACAGGGTTCTTTATTGTCGGGATCAGACGTCTCGGCTCACCTGCCACCGCACGATCGGGAAACCAGCTCGCTTCATTTGGTATGATGATGGGAGTAGCGGTGACGCTTTTCGACCAGGAGATCATCAGTTTTGAATTTATAGTAGCCGGCGTGATCCTCGGCGGCCTGATCGGCATTATCGCCGCGAAAAAAGTTCAGATGACCGCAATGCCGGAGATGGTGGCCGTATTTAACGGTTTTGGAGGCGGCGCCTCGGCGCTTGTAGCATGGGGAGAGTTTGCACGGGTTGATTCCTCCTTAATTCCAACCGACGGTCTGATTACCACCGGACTCAGTATCCTTATTGGATCCATTACGTTTACCGGTAGTTTCATCGCATTCGGGAAGCTGAAAGGGTTTATTGGTGGCGGACGTATTGCGCTGCCGGGACAAAACATCATCAACCTTCTTCTTACGCTGGTGGCATTTGGACTTGTGGGATGGTTTACATTTGACCCTGAGTATCAGGTTGTCTTCTGGAGCCTGTTTGGGCTGGCGCTTTTTATTGGTGTAATGACTGTACTTCCGATTGGCGGAGCCGACATGCCCGTCGTTATTTCGCTGCTCAACTCCTATTCAGGAATTGCCGCATCTATGGCCGGATTTGTTCTGGGTAATAACCTGCTGATCATCAGTGGTGCACTTGTAGGAGCTGCGGGACTAATCCTTACAAACGTGATGTGCAAAGCGATGAACCGCACGCTACTGGCGGTTTTGTTTGGAGCTTTTGGAGGTGGTGATGAGAGTGGCCCCGGCGAAACGGGCGACGGTGACAAGTCCGTCCAGAAAACCTTTGCTGATGATGTGGCCATCCAGTGCTCCTACGCCAAAAAAGTGATTGTAGTACCCGGTTATGGCCTTGCTGTTGCCCAGGCGCAGCACGTCATCAAAGAAGTTGCGGGGTTGCTCGAAGAGAAAGGAGTTACCGTAAAATATGGTATCCACCCTGTTGCGGGACGAATGCCGGGCCATATGAATGTGTTGCTTGCCGAAGCGGATGTTCCGTACGATCAGCTATACGACATGGATCAGATCAACCCGGAATTTGCCTCAACCGATGTGGTACTCATTATCGGGGCGAATGATGTAATAAACCCTGCCGCAAAAACCACCCCCGGAAGCCCAATCTACGGCATGCCGATACTAAACGTGGATGAAGCGAAAAGAACCATTGTGTTTAAGCGGAGTATGAGTCCCGGCTACGCAGGCATCGATAATGATCTGTTTTACAGCGACAAAAACCAGATGTTTTTCGGAGATGCAAAAAAATCACTCCAGGCACTGTCCACTGCAATTAAAGAACTGGATTGAGACAGAACTTTTGACTTCTGATTCCGTATAGACCGGACTTCTTAGCAAAACATTCATCTGCCTCAGGCAAATCAGCCGCTCGCCGAACAGGGGGATTAAGGGAATATCATCTTCAAAAAAGCATTTAAATATTCGTGATTTTATCATTGCGGCAGCTGTCAGGGCCGGCGCAACGATTCTGTATCTATCCACGCGTGACCTCATCGGGATTGAATCTCCGGGCTGGCTTCTCGCCATTTCGGTGTTCATTTTAGCTCTGATTGTATCTGTGGCCATTCATGAACTGGGACACTTTATTGCAGGCAAAGCTGTCGGGTTTAAATTCTTTATGCTTACGGTTGGCCCACACAAGTTCCAGCGAAAAGGCGATATAATAGAAGCCGGTCTTAACAAGCATCTGAATATCAGTGCAGGGCTTACCATCATGATTCCTAAAACAGAGCACTATGAAGACTCCAACATGTTTTGGTTTATTCTAGGTGGACCTCCAGGAAATTTAGCCCTGACGATGGGCTCTTTGGCGGTCGTATTTGCTCTGGTGATGATCGCCCCTTAAAACTCCGGAAACTTATCGGAATATATACTCTACACAACCGCATTTACAA
>CAZXYQ010000163.1:0-5611 GCA_964644975.1 uncultured Rhodohalobacter sp. | reverse complement strand
GAAAAGTGAAAAGTGAAAAGTGAAAAGTGAAAAGTGAAAAGTGAAAAGTGAAAAGCTGGAGCGGAGCGATAGTACCGATTGAAAAATGATTCATTACTCTACTATTCCGGTGAGGCGGTCCATGATGGTTTTTGGAGAGTGAAATTCTCCCCAGCGGATCACACCAATGATAAATGAGAGGTACCTGCCGGTTTGGGTCAGGCATCTGGCCAGGTCCGCGATTTTGGCATCCCTGATCCGGATTGCCTGCTGTTTATCTTCAGCCATGCTGTATGTATGAGCAAACTTCCAGGCCCCATCCCGCGCGGTGGTAATACTGAAGTCGATCAGCATTTCGTCCCTGTTATCGGCCAGCCGAATCATCGGTCCAAAGAGTAAAGAGACACGGGTCATGTTCGATTTTACGTCACCTACCATGGATGAGAGAATAGCGTTGATGCGGTTGTAGTCGTTGCGGATCAGATCCAGATTTCCCCCAACCATTGTTTCTGCTGCAGCAATACCGAGATCCAGATTGATGTGCGCGTTAATGCCAAGAAGCAGATGCTGCATGATGATAAACTCATTGGTTTCGGCCGAGTTAAACGCGTGCAGCCAGCTTTCTGTAACCGGCCCGTCAACGTTTTGATATCCGTCAAAGGCATCAAAAAATCGACGGGCAAAAAGGGTGTCCAGTTTCTCCATTCGTTCGTTGTCGTCGAAGTTGCCTGCGTCAATCTCTTCTTTAATGCGGATGGTTACAAACCGGTAGAGCACGGCAAAGTAGCCAGCCCGCAACTGCTGCCCTCTGCACTGTTCAACAATCCGGTCCATTTCCAGGATGACTGTATCGATTGGTCTCATAGAAATTCAGAAATTTAGTTTTCTGAAAGTACATATTTTGAAGCACAGCTGCGTATAAATGCGTAAGAAACTGGATTGAGCAGCCATGAAAAATCAGGTGTATTTTCAAGCCTTTTTTTATGCAGATGGTTCTGACATCACACCAGTCCAAAATATTCTTGAAGCACGTAAAAAGTATCTGTTTTATGCGAATAAAGACCGATTTTATACCATATTTAAAATAAACCCCCTACGTTTTCCCGCAGAGGCACACTGAGTTAATCGCTGACTCTCGCTGCTTTTCTACTGTCCCAAAGCTGCATTTCAGCGCAACTCTACCGAGAACATATTGCTCGATACCATTAATATGATCGTATTTCCTGGATTAATTACAACGTTTTGGACAGGTGTGTTATGACATATTCCGTTTGGTTCAATATTCAGTTAATAAGTCTGTATGGGCTCTGTCAAATGGGTGAGCCAAAATAGTTAAATACGCCGAGGACCATTAATATGATACCGGCAAAAACCTGTACATAATTCCCCAGCGTAATTTTCAAGTATTTACCGGCTTTAAGTCCTGCAAATGTAAACACCATGGAAAAGGTGGCGATATAGGATGCGAGTAAAATGGGGTTTACTTCCCCAAGCCCCAGACTAAAGCCCACGATTAAATTATCTATGCTTAGGCCTAAAGCGATTGCCAGCAGGCCTCTTCTTGACGTTATAATTCTTATCGATTCATCACTTTGTTTTTTCTTTGCGAAGGCTGAGTAGACGATATAGATCCCCAGGGCAATCAGTATTAAGCTGCCTGTAATTTGGGCGTATTCATCTATAAAGGAACTCACAAAGTGTCCAAGAAGAAGACCAACCAGCGGTACGGTAAATTCTACGACGGTGAAAATCGCAACGATTCTCAAATGATATGGACTTGTTCCTAAAGCGCCAAAACCGAGTGCAAACGAAAGGTTGTTCGAAGCAATGACAATTCCCAGGAGTATGAGGTCAATCGTATGCATATATTTAATCTGAATTCACTCCGGGCGCAGATGGTGTCTTCCCAGGCTCGTTCTTCAGGCAATTCTTCCGGAGCGATATGACGCGGTCCCCGGAAGGATCACACATTAATTTTTCAATACATCGAACTCTGGTTTGCAAAAGTACCAACCTTAGCCGAGGTATCGAGGTGGTGGTTTTGGCTGACGCACGACAGTGCAAGCTCCAGCTTGATACGATAAAGAAACTTTCTCTTTTTGACTGAACTGAAACTTGTCCGGGAATAATGTTACCGGGCGTTCCAAAAGAGGTATCTGGTATATAGCAAAACTTCGATCAAAATTTTACGATTTAGAACACACCTCTGCAATTTTCCCGGAGTCTCACCGTAATGCGGTCAACTTCGATCGCACCACGGGGAATTTCATCCTCGCTTAGCCCGGGATAGAATAAATTATCTTTCCACTCTTCAATGGTTGAAGTGAAAAATTGTGAGGCAGCAGCGTCGGTTTCATAGGCGATAATATCGAAAACCTCATCTTTGGAGCCACCGAACCGGGTGATTACCTGCCACTCTCCATTGCGCCTGAAAGATGTATTGGTGTGATCTGAATGGGGATAATACAATTCGTCGGATGGCAGTACCAATACCCAAAATATCTTTTTCGTGCCCCTCAGGGTAAACCCCCATCGTTAAAATGCGGCACTGGACAGGCTCTCCTTCCACGGGATAAATGATCTTTATGCGTTCAACGGGGTATTCAACTTCTAACTTTGTTGCTGTAGCAACCTGCTCAATCTGTGCCATCTGATTGATCGAACCGTAAGAAAATCCACCGTAAATGATGAGACAAATACCAATAATTCCGAAAGTCACCGTCAGTTTTGATCCAAATAATTCGGATGATGTTTTTCGGTTTATCACAGCACCGAAGATCGACAGCAGAGCGAGCAGGACTCCAATTGCGAGTACTATTAATTCAAAAGACATATCAAGGTGATTTGAATGTTATAACCTCTCAAAAAACATCAGGTATACTTGAAAATACATCTTTTTTCGAATTATTAATAAAATTGATGCCTGCATCGTCGTTCAAAATTGCCTGTTAAAGGCTTATGTTACGTGATTTGAAGGGGAATATGAATCACCACTTAATAGTTTCTGTGAGTTTTATATCGCGCGAAGAGTTACCTACCTGTATCTCGTAGTCTCCTGATTCTAATACCCATCTGAGCTCATCGGGGTGATAGAATGAAAATGCGGACTCATCAAGCTCTATATTTACGGTGGCTGTAGCTCCGGGTTCGAGGTGTACTTTTTCAAAACCCTTTAACTCCCGGATGGGCCTGTCTACAGAAGGATCTTTGTGATGAACATAAACCTGAACAACTTCAGCGCCTTCTGTGCCGCCCGTATTGGTGATGGTACTTTTAACCAAAACTTTATCGCCATTCCTGGTCACCTGAAGATCTGATAAATCAAAAGTTGTGTAGGACAGACCAAAGCCAAAGGGAAAGAATACGTCCCTGTTATGGGTGTCGAAGTAGCGATAGCCAACATAAATATCTTCTGCATAGTCAACGGTTCCATCGCCGGGAAATTCGCCGATGGAGTGTGATGGATAATCCTCATGCGAATTGGCAAAGGTCATGGGAAGCTTGCCGGAAGGGTTTATCTCCCCGAAGAGAATCTCAGCTATTGCTCTGCCACCTTCCATTCCGGGATACCAAGCGTGTAAATAGGCGGGTGTGTAGGGCAGCCAGTTCTCCATTTCCACATTGCTGCCGCCCATCAGTACTACGGTCGTTTGGTTATTCACGCGATTGATTTGCCGAATGAGCTCTTCCTGACCAAAAATCAGCTTCAGGTTCAGTTTGTCGCGAGCCTCAGCGTCATAGGTGCCCTCGCCCCAGGGCATGCCTTCGTGGCCATGAATCCATCCGCCTACAAATATAACGGCATCCGCTCGTTCTGCGAGTTCAACAGCCTCCTGCTTAAGCTGTTCATTTGAGGAGCGGGCCATTTCTACATCTTGTCTGTTTTCCCTTGACTGCGAAGCCGCATCGCCGGTTATATCGGCAAACAGACTCTCATCGTAATAGGGCTCATAACCTTCGGCAAACACTACTTCAACATGATCGCCAACAAGGTTTTGAATTCCTTCAAGAGGTGTGATTTCGTAAAGGGCCCTCACCTGCGAACTGCCTCCTCTTTCAGCAAATAACCTGTTTGCGTTATGCCCGATAACGGCAAGGGTTTTGATTTCCGTTTTTTCCAGCGGTAGAATGTTGTCATTTTTAAGAAGTACAATGCCTTCTCTTGCCACATCCAGCGCTACTTGCTGGTGTTCTTCAATATTTCTTTTGCCCGCCCCGTGATCGGTCAGGGCGGTGGTCCGATGCATCAGGCGGAGGACTCGACGTACCTTATCATCTACATAACGTTCATCAACTTCGCCGCTTTCAATCATCTCTTTGGCAGGGTTCGCCATGTAAAACTCTTCATAGACGGGATTATTGAAGTCACGCAGCAGCTCGGTACCCATTTCAATGTCGGTTCCGTACAGCAGAGCTTCACGTGTATCCTTCACCGAAGCCCAGTCACTTATCACGACTCCATCGAATTCCCAATCACCTTTTAACACACTATTGTTAAGGTATTCGTGGTGCGTGGTATATTGCCCGTTGATTTTGTTGTATGCCCCCATAATGCTCCATGCGCCGCCGTCCTGCACTACAGCTCTAAACGCAGGGAAATAAATTTCGTGCAGAGCGCGCTTGCTTATAAGCGCATCAATATTATGGCGATCTGTTTCCTGATTATTAGCCGCATAATGTTTGGGACAGGCAGCCACACCCTGATCCTGCAGGCCCTTTACGTAACCCACACCCATGGCTCCGGTAAGGAATGGGTCCTCGCTCAAATACTCGAAATTTCTGCCGTTCAGCGGGCTGCGGATTATATTTAATCCGGGCCCTAGTAAAACATTTTTACCCCTCTCTTTGGCCTCATTGCCCAGTACTTCGCCATAAACATATCCCAGATCCTGATTCCACGTTGACGAGAGGCTAATGCCAACAGGAAGATAGGTGGCCTTATCGTCAGCATCATCGAGGGCGTACCAGCCGCGGCCGTGCTCATGGCGCACTCCATGCGGGCCATCAGAAAAGACGAGTTCGGGAATATCGAGGCGGGGTATTCCTCCGGATGTAAAGGAAGAGCTGGCATGAAGAAGTCCCAATTTTTCGTCAAGCGTCATACGTTCAATTAGGGAGTTAAGTTTTTCTTCTGACACTTCTGCTGTTGTTATATGTTCGTTAGCGACTTCAGAGTCTGATTGGCACGAATTAAAGAGAAAGGTACCAACGATAACGACAAGGATGAATAGTTTATATTTCATGATGCGTTCGTATTAGATATTTGAGTTTTACCGCAGATACCTACAAAATAATGGATTTATAAAAATATCTGATGAAACTTTACCCGAATCTTCATCAAAATTTATGAATTCACGTTGCCGTTTTCTACAACAATGGAGCCTTCCTGAAGCCATTAGTATTGATACGTTCAGAAAATTCCTGCTGAGGCAGGATGAGTTGCAGTTGGGCAACAACGAACAGTGGGGTGGTGAGTAACAGGGCAATGCGTTTGATCACCCGGGAAACTCTGTATTAATTGATATTTAGATCATCTGTGTGAAATTATAAACCTCAGTTCGATTAATAAATAATTCTATTATTTCAGTATAAAGTCTCCCCTCCCCGGGGTAATACACCCCCGAGTCAAAGC
>CAZXYQ010000162.1:0-5684 GCA_964644975.1 uncultured Rhodohalobacter sp. | reverse complement strand
GTCCCGAACGCTTTCGGGACTCTACCACTGAGCTATTCCCGCTTGGGAATATAAAATTCTTAACTCGCCAGAATCATGTTTAAATCTGTAAAGACTGTTCTGTATACCGATGAGTCAAGACCTAAAATATAAAGCGTTTTTGGGTATCTTATCAACACTATTTTTTTATTTTCTTTAGAATTATTTCTGACGTGATGGTATCTGAAATTTTATCTGCATTGGGCACGGAAGGGTGGTCTCTGTATCGGTCAACTACACAGATAAATCCAAGAGGATCAACATTATCAGCATGAAACTGATGAATGGTTTCCGGACTGATGTAAACAACATCGAAACAGCTGATCTCTTTGAGCTCGTTATTTAAAATTACAGACCCACTTCCCCGGATTATAACGACAGAGTGCGGGTGCCTATGATACTCAAGTGAGGAGTATCCGCCGGGTTGAATTTCAAAATACCTTGTTTCAGAATTCAGCTCCCTGTACTCTTTTCCAAGCAGGGTGTATCTGTGAATATCTTTAAAATTTTGCGTCTCAGTTTTGTAAACCTTTCTCTCGACTCCCTTCCAGGAGAAGTCGTTAGATTTTAAAACAGTTGATTTTTTATTCATACGATTCGAGTGTTTTTTGAAACTCTTTTGCAGCGGATTTGAGCCCTTCCGGGTGCTGATACAGGCTGCCACCAATCAAAAATATAGTATCTCTGCCGTAATCTTTCATCCAGTCTTTCAAACTGTTTCTGTTAATGCCGCCTGCAGGCACAGGGAATGATTCAGGTAGATCAAGTTTGGGGCTTCGGCACTCACTATTTATGTCCAGGCACTCTTGCAGTGTATATGAAAATCGTCCCCCCGCATTTGGATAGATGATACAGTCGGCACCCAGGGCGCGCCAAAGAAGTCCAAAATAAATAGATGGCTTAAAACCTGAATTTTTATGGATTGTGTACGGGCCTGAAAAGGCAGGGTGAGCCATCACAGGCAGATCAGTTCCGGACCGTACGATCTCTTCGAGTGTGTTTAGGCCGGTTAGCTGTGGTGATACTAAAAGACCATCAGCACCTAGATCTTGAGCAATCTTTATCTTCTTAAATAAGTCTGATGATGGTCCGGTGATATTGGGGAAATAGAGTGTTTTCTTCCCGGATTTTTGTTCTCCGGCCCTGATCGCATCAATACACTGTTTAACTCTGGATTGATAATCTGCAGCAGGCTGATTTGCCAGGCCGTGGTCGTCTTTAATGATGTCGATGCCGCCTTCGGTAAAAGATGCGGCCATTTTGGCCAGTTCGGATGGAGAACTTCCGGTGGGTTTCAGTGCTGTGCAGCTTAAGGGCCGTTTACCTGCATTCAAAATGGAGCGAATCCCGTTGATTCCGAATGCCGGTCCCGGGAGCAGTTCCTTTAAATGCTCCCTGTCGAGATCGGTAATTTGCACTCCAGGCTGGATAGAGATGTTTCCAAACAGAACGTTGAGGAACTGTACCGGATCATCCGAAACAAGTTCTTTTTGGTAGTTTATTTTAGCCTGCCACCGGCTTTCATTCACTTGTGTCAGATCAGAAACGTTACCGATATATCTTTTTAATTTCTCAGGGACAGTGTCGGGCGGAAGTTCTGCAGTCTGTTCTACCGCTATCTTTTCAGCTTCAACTTCAGCCTTGTGCAGGTTGTCGGCAGAGAAACGGTATTCAGCGTAGAAAGAATTCCCGGAACTCATCTCTGATTACCTGATAATAGTTTCCGTTCTGCCGGGACCTGTAGAAATAATGCTGCAGCGTGATCCGGTATACTTTTCAATGAAAGCGATATACTCTTTAGCGTTTGCGGGCAGATCATCAAATGATTTTGCATCACGGCAGGATTCATTCCATCCGTTAAACGCTTTATACACCGGAGTAACGGCCTCTAAAGCTCCTGTTTCCACAGGATAGATATCTGTTTTTTTACCATCAATTTCGTAGTGAGTGCAAACGTTAATGGTATCAAAATCATCCAGCACATCCATTTTTGTGAGAGCCAGCTGATCCATCCCGTTTAGGTTTACGGCATATTTCAGGGCTACAAGATCGAGCCATCCGCATCTTCGGGGACGGCCTGTGGTTGCTCCAAATTCGGCTCCGTTCTTGCGAAGTTTTTCTCCGGTTTCATCAAATAGCTCAGTGGGATAGGGTCCGTTTCCTACACGGGTAGAATACGCCTTTGTAATTCCAATGGAGTTAGTAATTGCCGTTGGTGGAATTCCGCTGCCAACACAAGCTCCACCGGCGGTGGGAGAAGAGGAGGTTACATACGGGTACGTGCCGTGATCAATATCAAGCAGAGAGCCTTGTGCCCCTTCAAGGAGTATCTCTTTGCCGTTCGAAATTGCCTGATGCAGCATATTGGACGTGTTGCAGATATACGGTTCGAGTCTTGATATTACAGGTTTTAAGCCCTCAAGAATTTCATCGGCATCAATTTCAGGTTCATTGTGAACATGCCTGAGAGCCTTGTTGATATCGTGGACGTTCGATTTAATACTATCAGTAAGAGTTGGCAGGTCTTTCAGGTCTCCCATCCTAATACCAATCCGTGCTACCTTACTAACATAGGCGGGCCCAATACCTCTACCTGTAGTTCCAATAGCGTCTTTACCCCGACTTTTTTCTTTTACGTGGTCAAGAATTTTGTGGTACGGGAGAATAACATGGGCGGCACTGCTTACAAAAAAGCGATCCTTCAGTGGTGTACCGAAGGCTTCAACTTCGTCAATCTCATTAACTAGTGCTGTTGGATCAATCACTACACCATTTCCGATGATGCATTTTGCTGAGCCGTTAAAGATACCTGAGGGTACCAGGTGCAGAACAATCTGTTTGCCGTCAAATTTGATGGTGTGACCAGCGTTTGCTCCACCCTGGTAACGCACCACAAAATCTGCGTTTTTACTCAGGTGGTCGACAATCTTACCTTTCCCTTCATCGCCCCATTGAGCGCCAATAATTATTTTAGTTGCCATAGGCCAAAAAAAAGGAGGTGCTGAACACCTCCTTATTGTTTAGTAGGATTAATTTTAGTTCAAATCGGTTAGTCTGCAAAAGATTCAACAGCTTCATCAAGTGATCTGAAATGCTTGAACACAGTGATTAGCTTGGTGACAATAAGCAGGCTTTCAATTTTATCACCGGCGTTGCAGATCCTCAAATCTCCACCGGCTTTCCTCATGGTTGTGAGTCCGCCAATGAGCATTCCGAGACCGGATGAGTTCATGAACTTCACTTTTCCAAGATCAATAACTACGTTTTTTTGATCCTTCTCAATGAGCTCATGAAGTTTTTCATTTAGGCTCACTGCATCAGGACCACCCATCACATTCCCTTTGAATTCGATGACTACGCAGTTATAACGTTCTGAAACATTAAATCCCATGGCATTTTTCCGTTTGTAATTACAAGTTGTTTACGACTTTGCTTTTGCAGCCAAAGCGCGTTTTTGAAGTTCCACAACAAATGAACTTGCAACGAACAGCGAACTGTATGTTCCAAGTATCACGCCAATAACAAGGGCGAAGGCGAAACCTTTAAGCACTTCTCCGCCGAATATAAACAGGACGGTAACCACAAACAAGGTGGTAACCGAGGTGATTACTGTACGGCTGAGTGTGTCGTTCAAACTCTTGTTAATCATATCTGTAAAATTCATCGTTTTATAGATAAGAGAGTTTTCACGTATACGGTCAAATACAACCACCGTATCGTTAAGTGAATACCCCACAATGGTCAGGAATGCAGCTATCAATGCCTGATCAATGGTGACGTTAAAGTTCACCAGTGGTTCTATGACGGTGAAAACTCCGAGCACAATTACCACATCGTGTATAAGTGCGGCCACCGCTCCGGCAGAAAAGTACCAACCCTTAAATCGTATCAGAATGTAGATGAAGATGACGGCCACAGCAAACAGAATTGAGTTGATTGCTGCTACCTTCAAATCTTCAGCAAAACGCGGACCCACCAGGTCAGTCTTAATAACTGTTACCGGGTTGTCGGGGTAGAGCTCACTGAATGAAGACATAATCAGCGCCTGAACTTCTGCAATATCTCCTTCAGCATCTGTTCTTACGAGGATATCGCTTGCAGAACCGAAAAGTTTAAGTTCTGGGGGAGCATCAAGAACCTGCGTCAGTTCCTGCCGTATTTCTACTACATCAACATCGTTCTCGAAATCAAAAACGTACTCTTTTCCGCCTCTGAAGTCGATACCGTAATTGAGCCCCATTGTGAGTACTGCCAGTATGGAGCCGATAAATAAGAACCCGGAGACGGCGTACATCATCTTCTGGGCCTTAATAAAATCAAAACTTGGTGATTCAAACCATTTCATAATAAATACCTGTGTTTAAATTGTTTAAAAAATAATTTCCGTTCTGCTTATCCAAAGCTAATGCTGGATGTTTTTTCGCGGGTAAGATAATCCACAATAACGCGTGTTATAACAATTGCGCTAAAGAGAGAGGATGCGATACCCGCCATAAGTGTAATGGCAAATCCTTTAATCGGACCTACCCCAAAGCTGAACAGAATCACAGCTACAAAGAATGTCGTTACGTTTGCATCAATAATAGCACTCATTGCGTTTGAGTACCCGTTATCGATGGCTGCCCGCAGTGTTTTACCGGCCCTGAGCTCTTCCCGGATACGGTCGAAGATCAGTACGTTGGCATCCACCGCCATACCGATCGTAAGCACAATTCCGGCGATACCCGGTAAGGTGAGTGTGGCGTTAAATGCCGCCAGTATACCCAGTATAAATATGATGTTCAGGGTCAAAGCAAGGTCGGCAATACCACCCCCCACATGGTAGTAGGCAATCATGAACATGGCTACGATAATCAGGCCGAACATAACCGAGTAGAAACCGGCTCTAATCGAAGCCTCACCAAGGGTGGCCCCGACAGTTCGCTCTTCAATAATTTCAAGCGGGGCAGGAAGAGCACCTGAAAGCAGGATGTTAACTAAATCCTCAGCTTCCTGAAGTCCGCCCATTCCGGTAATGGATGATCGTCCACCCGTAATTTTAGACCGCACATTTGGGTATGAGTAAACATATCCGTCGAGTACAATTGCAACGGGACGGCCAATGTTGGCACCGGTTATCCTGGCCCATCGTCGTGTACCTTCAGAGTCCATAGTCATGGATACCTCAGGAACGTTGGTGTTAGGATCGAATGCAACCCGCGCCTCTGATACGATATCGCCGGTCATTTCAACCTGAGATCGTACAGGGATTAGTTCAAAAAGATCAAGACCGCTGTCCTGGGCAAATGGTGTTGCTCCCCACATTAACGTTGAGTTTCGGGGCAGCATGGAGAAAACTTCCTCCTGAA
Source organism: uncultured Rhodohalobacter sp. (assembly GCA_964644975.1). Taxonomy (GTDB): domain Bacteria; phylum Bacteroidota; class Rhodothermia; order Balneolales; family Balneolaceae; genus SW132. The sequence continues at coordinate 318 of CAZXYQ010000162.1, read as the reverse complement.
ACAGGAGCTGATTTACTGTCGCTGTATCGGGGCCAGCAGCATATCCAAATACATACTGACTTCTGCCCTGCGGAACAAATACGTCGAGCAGCGCATTGCCGTTTTCATCATCTTCAAAATATTGAACGATCTGATCTCTGGCGTTACTGATCTCATCAGTATTCGGAGTAAGGCGAAATTCGAGCCGTGCAGTACCGCGCAGAAGATCTCTTACGCGCGCTTCATCATCTACACCGGGAAGCTCAACTACCAGACGGCTGTTACCCTGCTGCAGAATGGAAGGCTCAGTAACACCAAAACGGTCAACACGGGTACGGA
>CAZXYQ010000161.1:0-5736 GCA_964644975.1 uncultured Rhodohalobacter sp. | reverse complement strand
AATATTCGACAAAATAACGGGATAATTTGTTACCGCTATTCTTGCTCATAATCACATATCTCATTTCATAAGCACCACGCCCGATAAGCCCACATTCTTATATTTTCATGGCGGAGTCAGGATATTCATTGGCTGATAATAACAATCACTGCCAGGTATCACGTATAAATAGAACGTTTGCGTTTGTCGGTGGGTTAAAAGACTTGCGAAACTATATGGGTTTATTCCGCAAATCTTTGATATCCATACGCTCATCGCATCGCTTACGCTACAAAAATTAGCACCTGCCATTTAAAGTTCACTTTAAGACGGGGTTTTTTAGACCAGTTAGTCGACTCAAGTAGCTATTGAACTTATCCATTTATTTGCTGATATTATGTAAGCGCTTACATCTTTTGTGAAATCGAGCGATTGTGAGATTTATCAATGGTAGATGTAGCCTTTCGGAAAGTTAACTGGTGAATTACACCAGCAATCAAACCACATCTTCCATTGCCTAAAACGATATACGATATTGCCAAAGCTGCCAATGTAAGTATTGCAACGGTCTCCAGAGTTTTTAATAAAAAAGGCCGTGTGAAAGAGGAGACCCGTGAGCGGGTGCTCAAAGTTGCTAATGAATTAGGATATCATCCTCAGGTGTTTGCTCAAGGACTGGCCCGAAAAAAGAAGAACAGCATTATGATGTTTGTTCCAATTATGTCGAACCACTTTTTTATGGAAGTTCTGGGGGCTATACAGGATAAACTGACCGACAGAAACTTTGAACTGAATATAGTTCACATAACGCCTGACGAAGATGTTTTTTCTCAGGTTGAGTATCAGCTCAAGCGTCAGTGGGCTGATGGATACCTGTTTGTATCGCTCCATTTTGATCTCGCACAATGGGAAATATTCAAGAAATTTGATGTTCCCATTTCCGTTATTGATGATTCAAACTCGCTGTTTGATTCTGTATCTGTAGACAACATTGAAGGGTCGTATTTAGCCACTGAATATTTTATAGAAAAAGGGTATAAACGAATTTCGCACCTGACCGCTTACCCGAAAGCATTTCCGGTTCGGCAGCGACTCCAGGGGTATAAAAATGCTCTTGAAGATCACGGCATTGACTTCGAACAAAATCTTGTTAAACGTGGCAATGATATGTCTCGCGACGGGTTTACTGAACGAAGTGGCTACCAGGCCATGCAAAAGATTTTAGCCATCAACCCGTTACCGGAGGCATGCGTCTGCGCGTCAGATATCAAAGCAATTGGAGCAATGAAAGCGATAAATGAAAAGAACATCCGGATTCCGATGATAAGCTACGATAATCTAACCATAGCAGAATATATTGGTCTCTCTACAGTTCATCAGCCTATCTATGAAATGGGGGAAAAAGCAACTGAAAGCCTCATTAAACGAATTGAAAACCCTTCATTACATCCTTCCAAAACGATTTATAACCCTGAACTTGTGATAAGATCATCGTCCGAAATAGAAGTAAATACCCTTAAAAATTCACGAATATGAAAAAAAGACATTATTCATTCTTATTTGTAGCAGTATTTTTTTTAATGGCACAGCTGCCGGCCTCTCTGTTCGGACAGGCTGTTCAGACAGATCCCGCATTTCCAACTGAGGTTGAACCGGTAACCATTACGTTCGACGTTTCGGAAACACAGCGTAATGATCTCGAAGGCTTTACGGGCGATGTGTATGCCCACACCGGCGTGATTTTGAATGAAGCTGACAAAAATAGCGGCAACTGGTCTTATGTTATCTCAGATTGGCCGGTTGATATTCCACGTGCTCAGCTCACCTCTCTGGGAAACGACCGCTGGGAGCTTAAGATTGATGATATCCGGGAATATTATGAAATTCCTGATACTGAAAGCTCAGTTCTTCAACTTGCGTTTGTTCTTCGAAACAGTGATGGGTCTTTGCAAACCGAAGACCTTTTTGTTGATCTATTCGAAGATGAACTGAGTGTAAGATTTAACCGGCCAAACGTTTCCCGGTTAAACCCATTTTTTGCAGGGCTGAATGAGTCTGTCGAGTTCGAAATTGTTGGATCTGCCCCGGCTGGAACGCTCTCTTCGATCACGCTTTTTGAAGGAGACAACGAAATTGCTTCCGTAACAGATAGCAACACTTTAGAGTATTCTTACACCGTATCTTCTGCCGGCCGCACCGATTTTTTTGTTGTAGCAGAAGATGAATCGGCTGAAACTGTTCGCGATTCCCTGTTCATAATAGTGAATCCTGATGTTTCGGTTCTGCCACGACCGGATGGAATTGAGGACGGTATCACCTATCACGATGGCGACGATTCTAAAGTTACGTTCTCATTTTATGCCCCGGATAAAGAATTTGCATATTTACTGGGAGATTTCAATGACTGGGAAGTGGACCCGGATTACTTCATGTCGCGTGATGAAACCGGTGATTTTAACGGATATCACTACTGGCTGGAAGTTGACGGCCTTGAGCCGGGACAAGAGTACGCGTTTCAATACTTCGTTGATGGTGAAATTCGAGTGGCGGACCTATACTCAGATAAGGTTCTGGATCCATGGAATGATCACTTCCTGATATCTGACGGCACATATCCCGATTTGATGCCGTACCCTCAAGGATTGACCGAAGGTATTGTAGGCGTCATCCATCCCGGTGCGGAAGCGTACGACTGGCAGGTAACCGATTTTCAACGGCCAAAAGCCGAAGAACTAATCGTTTACGAACTAGTGATCCGTGATTTCTTTGATCATGGAACCTATGCAAATCTTGCTGATACACTCGATTATTTTGAGCGCCTGGGAGTAAATGCTATTGAGCTAATGCCGGTTTCGCAATTTGACGGGAATATCAGCTGGGGATACAATCCATCATTCCATTTTGCCCTGGAGAAAGCGTACGGTCCGGCGGAAGACTTTAAACGATTTGTGGATGAGGCGCATCAGCGCGGCATTGCGGTCATTCTTGATGTCGTGTACAACCATGCTACGGATCAATCTCCGTTAATCAGATTAAAAGGAAGCAATCGGGACGAAAATCCGCTCATTGGACCGGGCCATGCCTACAACGTTTTTAATCACCTGAATCACGATCACCCCTATATACAGTACTGGCTGGATCGTGCAAATGCGCACTGGCTCGAAAAGTATAATGTAGATGGATTTCGCTTTGATCTTACGAAAGGATTCGCGGCAAATCCCGGCATTCCTTCAAATGTAGATAACTACAATCAGGGCAGGGTAGACAATCTAAAGCGAATGGGAGATGCGATGTGGAGCGCAGATCCGGATGCCTATATTATTCTGGAGCACTTTCAGCGTCAAGAAGAGCTCGAACTTTCTGCTTATGGGCTCGATGAGGGCTTTCAGGGCATGATGTTCTGGAACAATATGAATTTTCAGTTTTCCGAAGCCAATATGGGCTATCCATCGAATCTCTCTGCAACATACTTCGGCAATATCGATGGACTTGGGGAGGCAAATGCCATAACATACATGGAGAGCCATGATGAGCAGTGGACGATGCTCAAAAACCGAAAGTTTGGAAATAGCAGCGCCGATGGAAGCTACGATGCAACAGATGTACGAACGGCACTTGAACGAAAGAAAACTGCAGGAGCATTTTTTCTTACCGTTCCCGGCCCGCGAATGCTGTGGCAGTTTGGAGAGCTCGGTTACGGTGGAGGTCCCGGTGAGTGCCTGAAGCCTGGTGACGGCTCGGATGGTGATTGTAACGCATCAGATCCCGGCCGAACAGATCCGAAACCTGTGCGATGGGACTATTATGATGTTAACGCACGATATAATCTGTACAGATCATGGAGCGAAATGCTGAGATTAAGGCATGAGAACCCGGTATTCAGAAGCATGGAAACTACGGTTGAATCATCACTGGCAGGTACCGTAAAATGGATGAGATTGCTCCATGAGGAGATGGACGCTATGATCATTGGTAATTTTGGCGTTGAATCGGAATCATCCTCGTTCAGTTTCCCTGCTACCGGCGTTTGGTACGATTTTGTATCGGGTGAAGAACTGTCGATCGAATCAGCAGATCAGAACTTTACACTGCTGCCCGGCGAAGTGCGGATTTACACGTCTGAGTTTGTGGAACCGGCAGGAGAAAATGTATTTGTCAGTGCTGAGAGAGACGAGCAAAACACACAGCCTGAGGCTTTCCGGCTGAACCCCAACTATCCAAACCCTTTTAACCCTACTACAAATATTTCTTACGAAGTTCCGGAAAGTGCACCGGTTATGATTACCGTATATGATATGCTGGGAAGGGAGGTGTCTACGCTTGTAAGTGAAAACCGACATCCTGCCGGATCGTTTACAATTACATTTGATGCATCAGGATTAAGCAGCGGAATCTACTTCACACGGCTTGAAAGCGGATCAACGTCCGTTACAAGGAAAATGTCTCTGATTAAATAATGGTCTTTTTTTCCATCCAAATGGTACAACTTTAATGAATATGGATAATGAAATGAAAAAAGAATTCAAAAATTGGTGGTCGATTCTTCCACTGCTGGCCGGGCTGCTATTTTTAGCATCAGCATGCGCTGGACCGGAACAGACTGAATACCCGGCAACGCCTCCCGAATGGTCTTTTAACGCGAATATTTACGAGGTTAACATCCGCCAGAATACACCGGAAGGAACATTCAATGCATTTGCTGAAGATATACCTAGATTAAAGGAGATGGGGGTTAAAATTCTTTGGTTGATGCCGATCCATCCCATCGGCGAAGAGAACCGTAAGGGTACATTGGGCAGTTACTATTCCATCGTCGACTATACAGATATAAATCCTGAGTTTGGAACCAAAGAAGATTTCCGTAATCTGGTTCAAAAAGCTCACGATCACGATATGAAACTGATCCTGGATTGGGTTGCCAATCACACAGCTTGGGATGCCGTTTGGACAGAAACGAATCCTGAATTCTACGAAACGGATGAAGAAGGAGATTTCTTTCCTCCGGTTGACGATTGGGAGGATGTGATTCAGCTCGATGTTGAAAATCCTGAGATGCAGGAACAGATGATTCAGGCGATGGAATACTGGGTTCGGGATTATGGCGTGGATGGCTATCGCGCAGATGTGGCCTATATGGTGCCTACCGACTTTTGGGTTCAGGCACGTGAGCGTCTCGATCAGATCAAACCGGTATTTATGCTGGCTGAAGCTGAAGAACCTGAACTACACCGTGCGTTCGACATGTCGTACGCGTGGGACTATGCCCAGACCATTCGGGATATAGGAGCGGGTGAAGCAGAACTCTCTGATCTCGACGAAGCACTGACCACAAATTTTGATCGCTTTACCCGAAGTAATTTCAGAATGTTTTTTACGACTAATCACGATGAAAATTCGTGGTCCGGCAGCGATCCGGAACTCTATGGTCAGAACTTCGAAAACTTTGCGGTTCTGTCAGCTACCGTTTGGGGAATGCCGCTGGTCTATAACGGTCAGGAATCGGGCCTTGACAAGCAGCTGGAATTTTTTGAAAAAGATGAAATTGAGTGGGGTGATTATAAGTATGAAGACTTCTACAGAACCCTGCTTCACCTGAACCGTGATAACCGTTCATTATGGAACGGGGAGCAGGGCGGAAGCTATCTCAAATCATCCACGGACCGCGATGATGTGATCTTCTCTTACAAGCGGGTTGCAAATGATGATCGCGTTTTTGTGGTGCTCAATTTTTCAGATGAAGAGGTTGAGTTTACGTTC
>CAZXYQ010000160.1:0-5790 GCA_964644975.1 uncultured Rhodohalobacter sp. | reverse complement strand
GCGAAGATATCCAGTGATATAGCTGACGGCAGCCCGAACAGAAATCCTGCAATACAGACACCGATCGTTGCTTTTTTTCGGGTTATGCCCATATCAACGAATACTTTGGTTGCCAGTTCAATCATCGATATCAGCGAACTGAAAGCAGCAAAGGTAAGCCCCAGGAAGAAAAGGATCGCAAAAATTTTACCCCCGGCCATTTCGCTGAACAACTGTGGCATCCACATGAAAGTGAGGCCGGTTGAAGCAGGCCCGGACGTTTTCATTACATCCAGTATTTCTCCATCACTCATTGTAGCACCCAGTGTTCCAAAAACTGTTGAAAAAATAATCACGGCCGCCATCAGTGATACAAGGTTGTTCCCGATTCCGGTTTGAAAAGCACTGATGGTGATATCATCCCGGGTTCTCATGTAGGCACCATAGGTCAAAATCAGCCCCCAGGCCGCACCGGTATCCCAGGCATTTTGGGTGAGGGCTTCCAGCCAGATCCCCGGCTCTTTAAGTGTAGCCCAGTCTGGTGTAAAAAGATATGCCACTCCTGCCCCGCTTCCGGGCAGTGTTAATGCTTTAATCAGCGAAATAATCAGAACGAGGAGTAGTGAAGGAATCAGAATCATATTAATTCTTTCAATACTTTTTACTCCCTTCAAAATAATCAATCCACCCAGAAAGATCATCAAAGCATGAAACACCGATGGCAATGCCGTACTTTGAAAGCCGATCCACACTGCATCGGCTTCTTCTACGCTTTCCGGCAATGCATGGATGATGCTCTCAATCAAATAGTAGGCACACCATCCTGCCACAACACTGTAGTAAAACATGATGGCTGTAGCAACAAAACCGATAAAGGTTCCCATCCAGGCAAACCGCTCACCCACCATTTTGATGTATGACCCGACCACCCCTTTGCGTCCATTCCGACCAATTCCATATTCGGCAATAATCAGTGGTATTGACCAGATAAACAGAAACACAATCCAGGCAACCAAAAAGGCACCAGCACCATCTTCGGTTCCGTTTTGTGCGGCAATTCGCGGAAACCGCCAGATATTTCCCGTACCCACGGCAATACCCAGTACACTTAAAATCAGTCCCCATTTTGTAGCAAATCGTTCTTTCGGAGCAGAGCGTTTTTCAACCATCCAAAATAATTTTTGATTTATAAACCGCCTCTTTGATAACTATTTTTTTTCAGATAAACAAGTTAAAACCTCTTTTAGGAAAGCCTCATGCTCTTTCGAAAATGAGATCAGACGGCTCGCTTAAAAAAACCTTCCGAATAGATAAAATGTGGCCGCTGGCGGACTTTTATGAATTGTATTCATTAAAATTCTGCTGAATCTATCTTATACATCCAAACTCCCTCTGAAGTACCCAGATAAACAACGATTTCACCGAAATGCTCAACCACTGCGATATCATTAATACTCGCTCCGTCAAGTGCGGGTTCGGCACTTCTTTTCTCCCAGTTTTCACCAAAATCACGGGTCAGCAGAAAATAGATGTTACCTCCAGCAGCTCCGTTTTCGGTTCCTGCAGCAAATACCGTTTCTGAAGGTGTTTCATCTATTGTAGCCATAACAAGAATGTAGTGATAAAGATCATTTTCAAACGAAATATCCCAGCTTTCTCCATGATTGTCAGTTTCCCAAATAGCTCCTTCAATGCCGATAAGCAGACGATTTTCATCACCAGGATGAAATGCCATGCTATACACAGCGTTATCACCCCCCGCTTCTATGGGGATATTTGTCCAGTTATTACCCAGGTCTTCTGAAACGTAAAGGTACGGCTGAAAGATGGAGCTTTCTCCACCGATCCAGACGCGGTTGTCATCATGGGGATCAAATTCAAGCAGATCGGCCTGATATCCCATCGCATCCCAGTCGTGAAATACGGTTTGCCATTGTTCACCTCCGGTAGTGCTTCGCGCCGCATGAAACGCACCTCTTGCAAAAATCAGATCGGGCTGAGCGGGATGATTTTTGAGTGTATAGATGTAATTCGTTCTGTCGGGCCCGCCATAATTCTGATCAAACGGATCCCACTCGTCCTGAAGTGGATCTCTGTGGTACAATACCGGCTCACTTGACTGGACATCATCACCCCGAATTCCTGCCAGATATGAGCGGTTTGAAAGAAAAACCACATTCATCACATTCAAACCGCGAAGTCCTTCATCACGCCACTCGGGAAGAATGCCTGAGATCTCGGCAGACCTCAAGCCATCATCGGTAGAAGCGTAAATCACACCGGCATCAACCGAAAAACTGTTAACAACTTTCCCATGCAGACCTGCTTGTTCAAATTGCTCAAACTGTATCACCTGATCGGGAGAATCAGTAAGATCGCACCCAATCATAAAAAGTGATATAAGAAAAATAATAAATAATTTATCAGTCAGCTTCATAGAGAATTTTTGGATTATTAGATTCACAGCAAGTTCTGTCAATTCAACATTATACGATCGATGATATTGTATGTTTTTCCAATTGAGGTAATCGACAATAATCTGATGATTACCACAGTAATCTATCTCGGTCAATCTCGTTTTTGAGCAGGTACGGAGCCCTGGCTTGGATCTTTAACTATACGTTTGGGGAGATAGCCACCGGGATAGTTTGTTACATAATTCTCTCCGAAAAGCCGGTTGTGAATGGAGGTATTTTTGTACACCTCAAAATCGAATTTCCCAACACGCCGATACCAGAGCGTGATAAACGAAGATGTGATGACAATAAAAGTTGAATAGAGAATGGCCAGCCAGAGCATCTGACTTTGAACGGGTTCAGCAAAACTGAGAAGAATAATGGCAAAGGCAATGGGCCCGTTCTGGATGCCGGTTTCGAGCGAAATGGCTCTCTGGAAAATGGGAGAGAGCCTGAATAGCCTCGACATCCAGAATCCAAATAAAAAACCCAGCAAACCAACAGCAATGGCCGCAATGTAGATCTCTTTCGGGGTTTGAATCAGAAGGCTTGTGTGCCGGATAAATGCGGTTGCAATGAGAAAAATAATGACGATAATCCCCATAAATCCGGCAGTGTCTTCCGCCGTTTTGGCCCATATTTGCGACTTTGCCCTCAGTAGCATTCCCAGGCCCACAGGAACCAGAACCAGCACCAGCGACCCGATAATATTCCCGGTGGGTATCACAAACTCGGTTCCGGTTCCGGCTGCAACCATCTCTTCACTGATTTGTCTGGTAAATTCACCCGTGTAAAATTCAAGAAGAACAGGCATCATCAGCAGTGCCATGATGGTGGAAGCGGTTGTCATGGCAATACTGAGTGCGACGGAACCACGTGCAAAATAGGCAAACATGTTGGAGGTGGTGCCACCCGGCAGACAGCCGATCAGGATAATAGAGATGGCGTAAGCCGGAGACAAATCAAGAAAAACGGCCAGACTGTAGGCAAAAAAAGGCATCAGCCCGAACTGGGACAGGAAACCGATCAGAATACCGCGCGGATATCGTAACACAGTACGAAAGTCGTCGAGGGTCAGACTGGCTCCCATTCCAAACATAATGGAAAAAATCATCAGCGCCAGCAGAATCTGGTCCATCGGGTATAAAAGCTGTGTTGTAAATTCCATTTCTTTTTTTGGTTTCTACTGCGGGTTGTACATGTCTGCGATTAAATCGGCATGTTTTTCGGTGATGACGTGCCGTTTCATTTTAAACAGGTTGGTCAGCTCTTCGCCTGTTTTGAAATTTTCAGATACCAACCGAAAGTCGTGAATCAGTTCATGGCGTTTGTATCCGTTTGAAGGTGAAATCATCCGCTTAATTTCACCCTGAATAATTTTTCGGGCTTCGGGATTTTCGGCAATTTCTTTGATTGATGATGCTTTGTTTCCGTTTTCCCTGAACCCTTCGAGCCGGGGCACAATCAATGCACCAATCTGTTTCTGATCCTGCCCCACCACCATACAGTGTTCGATATATTCGCTCTGTGTAAGCCTCATTTCAATCGGCGCAGGCTCAAGGTTTTCGCCACTCAGCAGCACAATGGTAGCTTTTGAACGGCCCAGAATTTTCAGGCAGTCGTTGTGTGTAATCATTCCAAGATCACCGGTATTCAGCCAGCCATCACGGATGGTCTCCTCTGTCTTCTTTTTGTCCCGGTAGTATCCTTTCATCACCTGCGGTCCTTTCACCCAGATCTCACCGCGTATTCCTCTTCCATCGTGCTGATAATCGGAATTTGGAAAAAGGATTTCTCCGGTCTCGATATTCATAATCCGGATTTCCGTATCCTCCAGCGGCGGGCCCACCGTGCCGATCACCACATGATCTTGTTCGCGTACCGCGATTACGGGTGATGTTTCCGTCATTCCATACCCCTCCAGAACCGGAATTCCCACAAAGTTGAAAAAACGGTCAATCTCCACCGGAAGGGCACCTCCCCCCGATATGGTTGCCTTCAGCGACCCACCTGCACTCAGGCGAACCGGCTCTAAAACGGCAACGTTGAAAAATGCATAAAATGGCATAACGAGTAACCACCGAAGTGCATAAAATGGAGTGAGTAACCAGCGTCTAAGACTGGAAATGGGCTCCAACCGTAACTCTTTTCCTGACAAATAATAGAGAGATTGTTTATACTGGCGGCTCAGAAAATAGGCTGTGTGAAACAGAAACCGTCGCACAGGGTGCGATTCTTTAACCCGTTTCAGAATTTTCTGATAAAGGCTTTCCCACAGTCGTGGTGCGGAACCCATAAACGTCGGTTCTACATTTTTCAGATCATCAGCCAGATGCCGAACGCTTGAATAGTATGTGCAAACGCCGCACGAAATGGTAAATACCTCGAACACGCGTTCAAAAATATGCCAAATAGGGAGAATGGATAGTACCCGATCAGTGCAGGTCAGTTCAATCGGAATCACCTGAAGCTGGGACATCATATTTTCGTGGGTCAGCATCACACCCTTTGGTTTTCCGGTTGTACCAGATGTATAAATGAGAGTAAAAAGGTCATCAGGCTGTATGGATTCAATCCGTTTTTCAGCACGGCGATCGTCATCTTTTCTGAGGCTGGCACCCAATTCTAAAACATCCTGCAAATGGTGTGCACGTCCCTCAGCATCACCATCAGGATCGAGCAGGATTATTTCTTTTAAATACGGTAATTCCGGTTTTAATTGAGTGACACGATCAAGCAGTTCTGTTGTCTCAACAAATGCCACTCTAATACCGGCATGGTTGATGATATAGATCAATTCATTATCCGTAATATCGCTTCCACGAGGCACATCAACCGCACCGCATAGCTGAACGCCATAATCGGACAGAATCCATTCGTAGCGATTATCACCAAACAGCCCTACATGCTCCTGTTGCTCAACCCCGAGTTCAATCAGTGCGGTTGCCAGGTCAAGCCCCTGCAGGTAAAGATCCTGAAATGAGACGGGCTCCCACTCAAGTTCTTTTTTTCGAGTGGCAAATGCAGGCAGTGATCCGTACCGGCCTGCGGCCTTGCGATATAAATCAGCCAGATTTTTTGCGAGTATTCGGTTTTCCATAAGAGTTGAAGAGACGGCGGCATGGACAGCCACCCGCATTATGGAGACATCAATAATTTCTATTGCGCAGTGAATATAGTTTTATCCTGCCAAAAATTAAACTGTTTAGTGGTGTGTTTTTTGGACGCCATTTTTGGGTAATACAGATTTTTTTTATGAAAAGATCCTCGTCTTAATAGTATCTGCAGCAAGTTCATCATTCATGAGTAACGGGCAGGCTGCCCGTTGTACGTACGCCGGACAGCTTGTCCGGCC
>CAZXYQ010000159.1:0-5809 GCA_964644975.1 uncultured Rhodohalobacter sp. | reverse complement strand
ACCCTGCACCCTGTATATTATCTTTAATCTATTATCTCCAATAAGGGCTCGCGAAGCGGGAGCTTCGCGCTACATTTTCACTTAATTCTTTCCAGCAGGCGGCCCAGGAATTTACCGCCGTATACCCGGTCAATGTGTCCCATATCGGCAATTACAACCAGCTCTTTTCGGCTTCTTGAAAAGGCAACGTTTAACAGCCGTGGGACGCTCAATCCGTTTTTATCCTCATCCAGCGGACGTACAGAGTAGTGGCGCATGGAGCCGCGCTGTTTCTCTCCGCTCATTACGGTATCAAAAATGATGTAGTCCTTTTCGCGCCCCTGGAACGTATGAATTGTACCAACCTCCACATTTCGAATCCCCGCATCATAAAGCCGGTTGCGAAGATCGTACACCGCGCTTCTGAATGGCACAATAATACCGATTTGATCCATTAGCACTCCGCGCCCGGCCAGCTTCTGAACAAGACGCTCTACAACTTCCTGATGAACCAGGTTAATTGGCTTAAAACCGCGTTCTCCTGATTTCTGCTCCAGATAAGGGTTGTATTTTGACGTATCTACCAGGTGAAAAGCGCGGTTGTTCTGGTCCAGTTCAAGTGTATCGTTGTATTTACCGGTTTTAAGCCGGCCTTCATAAAATACCGTGCTGATTACATCGGCCAGTGATTGCTCAAGACGATATTGAGTATCAAAGAAAGCAGTCATACCGGGATTCTCGTCGTGCCAATTGAAAAGTTCTCCGGTGGTATCGGCACCGGATACCGTGGTAAAAATATCTTTTTCAAGAAATTCGCGCGATTTGTTCTCGTTGGTTAGTGCAATCGGCGGGAGCTGCATTGGGTCGCCCACTATAACCATGTGCCATTTGCAGTGCGAAGCCAGTACCATCAGGTAGGGCAGTGAGGCCATGGACCCTTCATCTATAACCACGGCATCAAAGTCGAGTTCAAAAAACAGGTCGGATGTACAGACCTTAGCAAGAGTGGTTGCCACCAGCTGACGCTTGCGCAGTTCGGAGCGCTCGTTGATTTTTGACTGCTCCTCAATCTTAATTTCAAGCTCATCGCGTCCGCCCATATCCTCGATCTTATTGTCGATGAGTTTGAGCTCAAGCTCCAGTTTATTAGACGGCTTTTTGCCGGCCTGAAGCCTCTCTTTCGTCGCCCGCAGTGTCTTTTCCCGGCGGCTCAGCAGATCAACCCACTCACCGGCAGCCTCTTTTTTCTCTTTAACCTTTATTTCCATCTGATGGTCGAACACGTACTCTTCCAGGCCCGATTCCTGCAGGGCGATCTCCCCAAAACGGGTAATCTGTTCCGGTTTGATTTTTGTCTTAACATCCCGGAGCGCATTCAGAACACTAAGCAGGCCCACATCAACCGCACGATTTGTGTTGGAGGCGAACAGCACAGACTTTCCGGCTTTCAGATAGTTGGCAATGATATACCCAAGCGTGGCTGTTTTTCCGGTTCCGGGAGGCCCCCAGATAAAGAGCGTGCGGTTGGCCAGCGCTTTACGGATCGCATCTTTCTGAGCCGTGTTTCGATGTCCATCCTCCTCAATATCCATATCATCTGCGCTGCCTGTGCTCTCTGGATTAAACAGACGCTCGAGCCGGTTCAGGGTACCTTCATCCGCATCGGTAATGCGCTCAATTTCAAAAAGATTCTTTTTTAGAATGAAATCGTTCTCCCACTCAACATGGCACTCCGCAATGGAGCTGCCCGCATCTTTTGGAAATCTCAGGATCAGCTCGCTGTTCTCATAGGAGATAGGGTGAACCGTGTACTCTTTGTCATCAATTTTAGCGCGTATCTCTTCCGCAAAGCGGATGGAGGGCTGATGAGATTCAAATGTGTAATCGACCTCCTTATCAGCCGGCTGTACCTTGCTTTTGATTCCGTTAAAGAGCAAATCGCTGGACGGTTTCTCCTGAACTGCTTTTATTTCTGCTTCTAAAGCTTCAAAAGCTTGGTCTAACAGGTCTTGAATATCTTTCATAATTAATGATAGCACATGGCTGGCAGGATAAAAATACAATCTGCCTGATTGGATATAGATCAAAACAAATTAAGAGTTTGGAGGGGCAGTGTCGACTTTTTCTGAATCAATATTTCAGTGGATGACAACCAGTCCATTTTTTTGCGCTTTTAAGGAAACATCAGAACTATCCCAACCCCTTTAATCCGTCCACAGTTGTAGAATTTCATCTCCCCGAAGCTATGGAGATCACCGTAACAGTCTACAACTCGCTTGGTCAGCAGGTTCGGGTGCTCGCCGAAAACCAGCTTCAGCAGGCTGGTCGTCATTCGCTATCTTTCGATGCATCGGCCCTGCCGAGCGGAATTTATCTCTACAGCCTCCGGGCCGGTGAATACAGCTTTACCCGTAAAATGACGCTGATGAAGTAGATCTTCCGAGAGTCCCCTCGGAACTGCCTCGATTATTTCGATACAGGCAATACATCTTTTGTGAGGAAACTCGCTGTTATAGATCGATAACCTACGTAGATCGAAGCTCCCGCTTCGATTATCACGATACCAGCAATTCGGCAAATGTCAGCCAAATCATTGAAAAAGACCGTATTACCTGCATCAGGGTACCTGTTTTCATTTAATTACCAAACCTGTCAAAGCAGTCCCGGGGGAACTCCCGGGAGACCTACACTACTGATCCCAGAGCTCGGCCCGGATCATGTCTGCACTTTTATCAGAAAGTATATACTGCAGTTTGATTCGTTTCTTTTCGGGAACTTTCTGCTCCACAAGGCGGGCACATGCAGGTGTGTAGACAACGAGATCGGTATTCCGGACAAACAGTGGCAGCGATTTTCCGTAAGTGGCACCGGCCACAAATGAACCGGTGAAGTTGATGGAGGTTTTGAGCTGGCTAATGATTTTTTGGATAGAATCCTCCTCTGCTGTTACCAGTCCGATGGCGTCCAGCGCGGCGCGTGCAACAATGGAAATCAGAATATCGGCGTCGTAATGATATACAACCGGCATGATACGTGTTGAATCACCGGCGCCGTGAAACTCACTCACGAGCTGTATGGGAATGAAGAGAGCATCATAGGTGAGAGCTTTTTCGTAATCGGCCAGGCTTAACGTATCACTTTTCACTCCTACCTGTTCACGGATAGATGATGAGAGAATGGTGGCAAGCTCGCGCGTTTCGCCGATGGTTGCACAGCTCTGAATGCGGTCGGGCCACTCCATATAGCTTACCTGTTCAGCGAAGAGCGTCTCGATCTCGGATTCATCCAGCCCGTAGCCGATCAGTTCTTCCATAACGTTTTTCAGTTTTTCGGCACCAATCTCAAGCCGTTCTGATTTGTCGAGAGAGGTGTTTTGACGATTGATTACATAACCGCGTCCCTGCTCACCGGTGATCAAGCCTTCATCCTCAAGATGCCCGTACGCTTTTCGGACGGTGTGAAAGCTGACCTCGAGCTGGCGGCCCAATTCCCGGGTAGAGGGCAATAGCTCACCGACCTGGAACTGCTTTGTGGCGATCATCAGGCGAATACGATCAGCAATATGTTTAGCTGAGTTTTTCATATTTTTAAAGGTAAGATTATTATAAACCGTTCGCTAAACAGGAGCTGTTTGGCGCAATCATTTAAAAACTTGATGTAGTACATGACGACCAAACTCCAGATCATCTTTTTTCTTCAGGCCGTTATCGCTTTCGTAATTATTTTTCTTCTGAACTACTACGCTCTCAATTTATCAGCTGCGTGGAGTGCTTTCGGAGGGCTTGCATTTATTTTGTTTGTCGGTATCTGGGCTAATTTTCGTCTGAAAAAGCACCGTAAAAAACTAAGGAAAGAGGCGGAGCAGAAAGAGGGCTGACTATAATGGGCAAATGCAGTGAACATCGGGAAAAAAGCAATCATGCAACGCTGACAGCGTACCCGCGCACACTGTCAGGCTGCAAGAAATAGTTACATTTCAAGACCGCGCATATATTCGGCGTTATCGCGGATGGCATCCATCGGCGTGGATCCGGTGTAGGCTTCCTGCTCTACAATAAAATCTTCCATACCGTGCTCTGCCGTAAGCGGAAGCAGTGACTGGAAATCGATCTGGCCTGTTCCGAGAACCGTAGATTCAGGATTTTCGCCGTTTGTAAGATCTTTTACGTGGCATGAAGTAAATCGCCCCGGATACTTTTGCATCCATTCGGCAGGGTCGTGCCCTGCAAGAACAACCCAGTAAATATCCATCTGATATTCCACGAGATCGGGGTCGGTATTCTCCATCAGTACATCCTGCGGCAGCTCACCTTCTTGCTCTTCGAATGTGTAGGCGTGGTTGTGATACGCAAACCGAATGCCCGCACTGTTGGCCATTTCACCCATCTGGTTAAACTGTTCCGCAATCTCTCTGTAATCGTCCAGCGTGTCCTGAGGTCCAATCCAGGGAGAAACAATATACTTGAGACCGATTTCAGCCGCCTCATTTACTTTGCGCTCAAAATCTTCAAACACGTTGGCATGGCTCGATATAGCCGTCATTCCTAATTCGTCCATTAGCTGTTTAAAGCCGGTATTCCCCATATTCCACCACATTCCCATGGGCCCTTCATAGCTTTCGATCTGTTTATAGCCAAAATCAGCCACCTGTCGCAATGTTGCCTCAGGATCGTCTCCTATTACGTCCCGTAAGGTGTAAAGCTGCAATCCAAATGGGGTTTCGGTTATTCGTTCAGGGGAACAGGAACTTAAAAAAGGGAGAGTGCCAACGGCAGCACCGGCGGTGAGCAGTCCGGACAATTTCAGAAACGTTTTTCGATCATAGGTCATAATAGAAGGTATGTTGGGTTGAAGATTTCATCAAAAATGAGTGATAGATATCATAATTCAAAACATTTGATCAGGTGGTACAATACTGAAGTTCTTGATTTTGTTCAATATTGGTTTGAATTTGATTCGGGAACTCAAATTACGGAATCCTAAAAAAAGCCATTTACACAAAAAAAGGCGGGATTTATAATCCTGCGGTTACATCCGTTACAAATCGGGAAGGGACTTCATTTTCGGTTTCCGGATCTTTCTGTGGATCAAGCAACACATCGCTGTTCCAATACCCTGCCTCACCGGCTGAATATTCTATCCATTTATGAGTATCTTTATGTTTGCTGTCTTTGGTACAGAATCTCACGAATGTTTTCTGAATCCTTTTTTAAAACACCAAAAAAGCATCTTTATGAGTCGAGTTTTAATGCTCATTTGTTTCTTCTTTTTGAACAGTTCATCAGCAAATCTATCCGCTCAAAATATCCCCATCCTGTTTGAAGTGAACATGAGCTACCAGATTGAATCCGGCAGTTTTGATCCCGGATCCGATTATGTGGATGTAGCGGGCACGTTTAATAACTGGGGCGGCGATCTGATTCAGCTTAGTGATGAAAACAGGGATTCGGTCTACTCGGTGTCGGTTGACGGATTTAATGCCGGAGAGACGATTGAGTATAAATTTCGCCTGAATGGCCAGTGGGACGGCCGCGAGGAGTTCCCAGGAACCGGCAATAACCGTGTGTATACCGTTGAGCCCGACAGCAACGAAATCTACATTTGGTACAACAACGAAGAGGATCCGCTTGGCCCTCCCAATGTTGATTTCTTCACTCCATCAAGAGAAATATTCACCAACAGCGTCGTTCAGTTCCAGAACCGCTCAACCGGTAATATTACTTCCTGGGAATGGACCTTCGAGGGCGGAGTGCCGGAAACATCAGACCAGGAAAATCCGGCCGTCAGGTACTCCACAACGGGTAGTTTTGATGTGCAGCTTGTGGCATTC
>CAZXYQ010000158.1:4435-5915 GCA_964644975.1 uncultured Rhodohalobacter sp. | reverse complement strand
TTGTAGTTGTTTGAATATCAGTTAAATGGATAGACATTGGAATTTTTTTCCACAAGTTTGCAAAATTTTATTATATTTTGTTTATTAAATAATTGTTACAAACGCCTATTCTTTATACTTAGATAAATTATCACCTCCTTATCACTACCTTCATGGATTATCTCTACCATAAAACGCTATCAAAATTCTTCCATGTTTTATCTCAAAAATTTTACTCTTCTTTTAAAAAATCCGGAAAAATATCACTTGCCCTGATTTTCTTATTTGTTTTTACGCAAAATACCGCTGCTCAGAGTAACTGGGAACTTGTATGGGCTGAAGAATTTGATACAGACACTCTTGATATGGGTAACTGGGAGTATCAAATTGGAACCGGCGCTTCCGAAGGATTATTCAGCTGGGGCAATAACGAGAGGCAGTACTATACCGACAGGGAAGAAAATATTTATTTAGAGGATAATAAACTACACATCAGGGCGCTTGACGATAGTTTCGCTAATAGAAGCTATTCATCAGCAAGAATTCGCACTAAAGACAAAGCAGATTTTAAATATGGTAAATTTGAAATTCGGGCCAAAGTACCTGAAGGTCAAGGTATGTGGCCCGCCATTTGGATGATGCCAACTGATAATGTATATGGTACCTGGCCCAAAAGCGGTGAAATCGATATTATGGAGCTTGTAGGGCATGAACCGAACGTGGTTCATGGTACTGTACACTATGGCCCTGACTGGCCAAACAATCGCGAGCACGGCGGCAGTATTACCAAAAGTGATGGTAACTACAGCGATGACTTTCATATTTATAGCATCATATGGAGACCAGACCAGATAGATTGGTTTGTAGATGGACAACTCTATGCCCGTACCACGCCAGCCCACCTGGCACCTCACAACTGGCCATTTGATCAGTATTTTCACTTCATTTTGAATGTGGCAGTAGGCGGTACCTGGCCGGGTGATCCCGATAATACCACTGAATTTCCCCAGGAAATGATCGTGGATTATGTGAGGGTATACGAGGATGTGAATCTCACATCATCTGAGGAGGAGGATTTCACGAGACCTACAAATTTTGTTCTCAATCAGAACTATCCAAACCCGTTTAATCCTTCAACAGAAATTTCTTTCGAACTTCCATCCCAATCGGATGTAAGAGTTGAAGTGTATGACATGATGGGCCGGAGAGTTGCCACTGCAGCGAACGGAACCTATCCGGCCGGTACTCACAGTGTAACGTTTGATGCAAGTAATTTAAGCTCAGGAACATACATCTACAGACTGATCACCGACTCGTTTCAACAGTCCCGATCTATGGTACTCATTAAATAAATTTTTCTGAAATTTTTACTAATACCGGCACTATCTATGAAATATTCCTCATCATTGGTAATGCCGGTTTTTTTTTCACTCCTGCTATTCCCTCTCTTTTACCCCGCCCATAGCTCAATACCAGAATTTTCTCACTCTGCAGGCACATA
>CAZXYQ010000158.1:0-4335 GCA_964644975.1 uncultured Rhodohalobacter sp. | reverse complement strand
GAAGAGGATGGCCGTGCCCGCTTGCTTTCAAACCAACCTCACGTCCATAGCCATACTATGGTTAACTATCGTGGAAGCAGTTCACTCTCATTTCCAAAAAAACAGTTTGCCGTACGGTTGGTTGATGATTATGGTGAAAACCGAAATGAAGCGTTGCTGGGTATGCCCTCAGAGAATAACTGGATTATGCATGCGCCTTACGACGACCGCACTCTGATCCGGAATGCCGTTGCCTATCAAATCAGCCGGGATATGGGCAGATATGCGCCCAGAACAAGATTCGTGGAATTATTTCTGCATGACGGAAACGGACCGGTAACGAAAGCTCACTATCATGGGGTTTATATGCTTGTAGAGAGGATTAAATGGGATAATAACCGGGTGAACATCGAAAAGATTGAGGCCGATGATCAATCTGAACCGGAAATTAGCGGCGGATATATTATCAATCACGAGTTTGGAAGAGAATCCCATATAGCCAGCACTCATCGTAACACACGATTTGCCCTTGTAAGGCCGCAAGACCACAATATCACACATCAACAAAGAAGCTGGATTGAAAACTATTTAGGCGACCTGGAACGAGCCCTTTTTGGCTCCGGTTTTCGCGATCCAGATCTTGGATATCGTGCATACCTGGAACCCGAATCGTTCATTGACCACCACCTGATTACCGAAACATTTAAGGAGATGGACGGTTACAGGGCAAGCACTTTTCTTCATAAAGACCGTGGCGGCCGACTAATTATGGGGCCGGTATGGGACTATAATTTAAGCCTCGGAAACTACACCACAACCGAGGGATGGAACGGCCACTCCCCCACCGGCTGGTACTACACTCATGTACCTGAAGAGTGGTACATAAATGGCTGGTATAACCGCTTGTTTCAGGATTCAGATTTTTCAGACCGCTACCACGAGCGCTGGTGGGAATTGCGAAACGGACCTTTTTCAACTGAACATTTTTTGCACGTAATACATAGTTACGTTGAAAAACTGGACGAGGCAAAAAACCGAAATTTTGAGCGCTGGCCTATTCTTGGCGAAGATGTGTGGCGATGGAGCCGGGAGGGATTCAGTACCTATGCCGAAGAGATTGACTATATGTCGGAGTGGATCTCAGATCGTCTTGCCTGGATCGATACCCAGATGGATGAACCAACCAACGCCCCTGAAACGGACCAACTTCTTTACTTCTGGGTTTTTGATGATTCTATGGATAACAACACTCCGTTTACGACTCTTGAAGCGAACTATGCGCTTTCAAACCGTTCAACGATCTATTTTCAGTCGGCACTGGACGGCTATCCATTCCATGAAGATCACAATCTTTGGAGGAAGGCTTCTATGGAGAGGAGAAATCGACCGACGGAAATAAACTATCAACCAATGGGAAATTTAAGCCGGCCGTACGATAGTAACCGGATACGGGCACTCCAGGTCAGACAGCCTTTCTATGACAATGGCATGGAAAACACTTTGCTTTTTGAAGTTCCAACATCAGGTATCGAAGATCACATCCTGTTTCATTTTGCCGCAAAAGATGAAGGTGCTGCCGATGAACTTTTAATAGACTATTCCACGGATTCGGAGCAAAATATGTGGTCTACTGCAGGACTTCAGTATTCACAGCTGTCACTGAGCCATGAGTATCAAAAATATTCAATAAATTTCAGTGAAGCAGAAAGCGTATCCGACAACGAAAATTTTACAATCAGGATTCGATTCAGTGGACCTGACATGGCAGCAGACGATGGAAACAGAGTCACATTTAATAACTTTAGTATTCAAACTACAACAGAGTCAGTGCCAACATCTGCTGACCCTCATCATGGGGAAACTGCAAACTTGTTTGAGATTAATCATGTCTATCCAAACCCATTTAACCCTCAAACAACGATCGTTTATACTATTCCAGAAAGCCAACACATAAAACTTTCGGTATTCAATTTAATTGGCCGGGAAGTGAGCGTTCTGGTTGACGATCAGATGGCTTCGGGGAGATATTCCATTCAATTTGATGGAAGTCACCTCTCCAGTGGAGTGTACTTTTTGCATCTTCAATCAGGTATGCATAGTACAATAAAGCCACTCACGCTGATCAAATAGATTCGTCTGGCTCTTTCAGACATTCACGGGTGCTCAGTGGATATGCGATAATCTGATATCATAGTGATAAAAGCAGCATCACGTGCAAGTCTCTCTAATTGATCCGGTAGTACTGAGAGCTGTAGTAAGTTCTATTCTTTTTTAACGTCATCGCGAACTCCGGACCCGGAATCTCCCTCCTGAACCAGGAAAGAGGATATAACTTGTATCTCCAAGACACGGAATGCCCCCCTTTTTCGGACAGCAACGGCTGCAGAAGATGTGATGTTCACGGGTTTATGTCACGTGACGCCCGCAAATGGAAGAGATGTATCCACAAGGTATTTGGAAAACCGGCTAACCAATCTTGTAATAAAAAAAGATGATCTTTCAGAAGATAAATGCACAGTTTTGTGCTAATGACATGGGCAACTTTTAGGTTCACATTTCTCAATAAAACATAATTCAACCTCCATCAAAAGGTTAATCATAGATTATGATTCAAAAAAAATGCCTGCTCCTTATCAGGATACAGGCATTCATTTCTTTAATTATTCTTAAAATACGATACAATACCTGCTACATACTATGAGCCTTCATATCCGGGATTTTGTCGAAGAGTACGATCGGAGAGATTAATTTCGGATTGCGGAATTGGCAAAAGTCCCAAACGTTCTGTTCGAAAGTTTATATTGATATCTGGGGCCTGAGACTGGGCATTGATCTTTTCCTGGGCAGTGTTCAGCCCCATTCTAAGCAGGTCCCAGTAGCGATGTCCTTCTCCGGCAAATTCGAGACGTCTCTCTGCCATTATATTATCGCGGGTTACCGGAATCTGAACAAAATCATCACCGTACGCGCGCATTCTTACCTGATCGAAGTAGTCCTGCGCGTTTGGAGATTCCAGTTCGGCGGCCATCAGTAGAACATCAGAGAATCTAAAGACTGGACGGTTATAGGGCCAGTTGAACTCCACATTAAATGATGGCGTATCTCCCCGTCTTGGATAGAACTTTTTAAAGGCAAATCCCTGCCATTGAAACATCTGATCAGCGGCATGCCTTACTCCCTCCTCAACAGGATCAAGAATAGATACGAAGTAGCGAGAATCCGCATCTTTATCAAAAGCGTTCACCAGATCCTGTGTTACAGGCTGGAACGACCAACCCTGCCCATACACCGGGTGAAATCCAACACCCCTGAGACCCGACATTTGAGAGGTCCAGTTACCGATTGATCCGTTCAGAAACCCCCAATCACCAAAGGTAGTTTCGATGTGCTGAACCGAGAAAACCGCCTCGTTGTTGTTATTTCCCTCAACCCCCCACAGAGCGGCAAAATCGTCCAGCAGTGCGTGACCGCTGTTGTTTATCACATCTTCAAGATGTCCCAACACTTCCTGACCCGAAACCGGCAGATCGCCTACCCCCAATACAGGCTTTGCGTAATCCCGGTGATACAGGTACACCCGTCCCAGCAGTGATTTAGCCGCCCATGTAGAGGCACGTCCAATTTCAGCGGCTGGAACATTTTCACGCATCTTAGGAATTGCTGTAAGGAGTTCCTCTACTATGAAATTGTAGACTACATCTGGATCTGTTTGCTCCATACGGATGTCTGTAGCAACTAACGGCCGGGTAAACTGCGGTACATTTCCAAAAAACCGTACGAGGTCAAAATAGAACATTGCTCGCAAAAAACGAGTTTCGCCTTCAAAAGTATTCCTCACCTGCTCACTTTCGAAATTGATGTTATCAATATTTTGGAGCATGACATTTGCACGGGCAATCCCGGTATAGCGATCTGCCCATATACCCTGAGATTTACCGTTCGTCACATCAATACTGTGCGCATTAAACTCAAGAAGTGCCGGCTGATCTCCCGATCCTGACCCGCCCCCGTAAGCATCATCTGAAAGGATGTTTGACACGAGATCGAAGGGGTGAAACCCATCATTTGAACGCCCATGAGAAAATGTGAGAACCTCATAGATACCGTAAATGGCCTGTTCCGCATCTGTCTGCGTTTCATAGAAATTATCCTGAACCCGATCAACGGGTGGTTCATGACTCAGAAACTCATCAACACAGCTTGTTAAGACCACCGCTGATGTGAAAATAAGGAGTAGAAATAATAATCTTTTCATGGTTTTATATTTTAAAAGTCAAGATTTATGCCCAGGGAAAAGGAACGTGCCTGTGGATAGATATTTCTGTCAATTCCAACGTTAAGTGCTCCTTGTGAACC
>CAZXYQ010000157.1:0-5932 GCA_964644975.1 uncultured Rhodohalobacter sp. | reverse complement strand
CCCTTGCTCCAACCACCAAAAATAGTACTCCCCCGGCGGTAACGAAAAGCATCAGCAGGGGAAGCCAGTCGCCATGCCTGCTGTAGAACGTTTTATGATCTGACCTGTAAATCCGGAAAGCGAACGACTCTTCTGTCCAGTATTCAGTCTGCAGCTGTACTTTTCCGTCAGGCGAGATGATGCCGGAAATACCGTTATTAGCCGCCCGTGCAATCCATCGGCGGTGTTCAATGGCCCGAAGCCGTGCATAAGCAAAGTGTTGAATATGTCCGTGAGAGTCTCCCCACCAGCCGTCGTTCGTTACAATGGTAAGGAAATCTGCACCGTTGTTCACAAATTGATTCACCCATCCCGGAAAAACGGAGTCGTAACAGATCAGTGCCGGTGTTTTCCCTCCGTTGATCTCAAAAACCGTTGCTTCCGGGCCGAGACCGTACCCCATCAAGCTCCCCCAGTCTATCCAGTTGAAGCGATCTATTTTGTTGAAGAATTCAACGAATGGAAGACGCTCCACAATCGGAACAAGCCGACCTTTTTCATAGACGTCCGTTGGCTCTTCTCCTTTCAGGTGGAAGGCAGCATTAAAGACATTAAAGTGCCGGTTTCCATGCTGACCGCGGGTCAGGGCGGGAACCTCATCGTCATCGTAATATTTCAGGTAGCCTGAACCGGTAATGAGCTCTGTATCCCAAACCCTCAGGCTGTCGCGTATACGGTTGATTTGAAAATTTTGAAGAGTGAGGGCATCATCCAGCGCATTCTCCGGCCAGATGATAAGATCGGTAGAATCGGTCCGGGCTTCATTCGACAGGTTCAGGAGCTTGGAAATCAGTTCATCAAGTGAATTGAGCCCGCCGTGATCCTGGTAGGAGTCGGAGTTGGGCTGAACAATTACAACGTCCAGCGGTTTATCATCCGGCTGCTGAATTACAATCATGGAGAGCACTGAAAAGATCGGCAGTGCAAAAAGGATTAGCACCGCACTTCGAAACACAGGTTTTGAAGTGGTGACGATGGCGTGATAGGTCAGGGCCGATGTAAAGACCACCCAAAAGCTGATTCCCCATACCCCCGTTACTGAGATGTACTGTATAATTCCCGTGTGGTTCGACCATGCGTTGCCGAGCGTGAGCCACGGCCAGGCCAGGTCCCACTGATGGTGCAAAAATTCATAGCTGACCCAGGCTGCGGCTGCAATAAATGATGCTAAAACGGGATTGACGTCGCTCAAAAAGAGCTGACGAATCATCCAGAGAGGGATCAGCATCAGGGCGGCGTTTGCAAAGATAGCTGCTGCCCCACCTGTAATCGTTGCCATCATCAGCCAGTAGGTGCTGAACAGATTCCAAAGCACAAAAGAGGGGTAGGCGTAGTAAATCATCTGGCGTACTGACACGCTAATGACAGAAAGTCTGAAAAGCAGAATAAACGCAGGAAACTGCAGTAGCCCGAGATTAAACGGCGGAAATGAGAGGCAGAGAAACAGCGCTGAAAGTATGCTGAGTACCCAGGGGTGATTCCACAACTGAATTTTACTCATCTACTCAGAATAGGATTTACCTGAAATGATAACCACAAACTCACCTTTTATAGATGGGCGCTGCTCCCATTCGGCAGTTAGCTCGGCAAGCTGTCCGCGCTGAACTTCTTCGAACTTTTTTGTGAGTTCGCGCGCAATACAGATCCAGCGGGTGGGCTCAGCAAACTCGGACAGCCGGTTTAGAAAACGGATCAATTTGTGCGGGCTAACGTATACCACCGAGGTGATTTCGGAGTCCGCTATTTCGCGAATTCTTGTTTCTCTGCCTTTTTTTGGGGGCAGAAAACCTTCAAAAATATACCTGTCGCACGGCAGACCGCTTGCAGCAATAGCCGTGGTGGCGGCGTCAGGCCCGGGAATAGCAGTAACGGTATGGCCATTCTGGTGGGCTGCCCGGGCGGCCAGAAATCCGGGATCGGATATACCCGGCATTCCAGCATCACTTATCAGCGCTACATCGGTTCCGCCGTTCAGTATGTTTATCAGGTGGTTCACCTTGTGATGTTCGTTGTGCTGATGAAACGAAAAGGTCGGTTTTTCGATTTGAAAATGCTGAAGAAGAACCGAAGATGTTCGGGTATCTTCACAGGCGATTTGACCCACAGATTTCAAAATTTCAGAAGCTCTTGGAGAGAAATCAGACAAATTACCAATGGGGGTAGCGACAATATAGAGGATTGACACAAATCATTTTTTCAGTGAGAAATTAATTCTTAGATGATAATAGCAAAACTCGTAGTTTATTGTCGGATTAAACAGGAAACCAACAAAAAAATTATTTATGGATTTTAAACCATCAGGAATCAATCACATGACCATCCGTGTGAACGAAATAGAGCGTTCAGAGGAGTTTTACGGCTCCGTGCTCGGGTTTGAACAGGTACGTAAAATGGGGCAAAGCATGGCCGTTTATAAAATTGGCGAGGAAGATACGCTTGTGATTGTAGAGGCTGAAACAAGCTACGACCCGAATTCAAGAGATTTTCGCGTCGATCATATTGGTTTTTATCTTAAATCGCCTGAAGAAGTTGACGAGATGGCTAAATATCTCAGAGATAATGAAGTTACTATATTAAGCGGTCCGGCAAACCGTAAGAAAGGACGATTTGTGTTCGCTTCTGATCCGGACGGAAATATGATTGAATTTTTCCATGAGGGGTAATCTTGTCGTGTGCGGCCGTGCAGACGCAAGATTGTCACCATATGTCTGAATCGGCTGCATTGGCATGTTATTTGCCTATAACCAAAGTAAATGTCAAAGTATTTAAATTTCGATTTTAATTTTATGAGTAAGAATGAAGATAAGCAGGCGTCTGAAGAGCAAGATACGTCTGTAAAAGAATCTACAGACACTGAACTTCTTGCAGAACAGCAGGAACTGATAAATGAACAGCAGCAAACGATTGAAGAGCTGAAAGATGAAGTTCAATCAGTAAAAGAGACACAGCTGCGAAAAGCAGCAGAAATGGAGAATATGAGAAAACGCCTGGAGCGCGATCGTGTTCAAACATTTGAAAATGCACGCCGTGCGGCTGTTGAGTCGTTCCTCCCCGTAAATGATGATCTGCTGCGGACGCTAAACGCGATGGAAGAGGCAAACGCCGAACCCACTTACCTTGACGGTATTAAGATGGTTGCCAATAAATTTGAGGATGTTCTTCAAAAGTACGGCGTAGAACGGATTGACGAAGATGGCGTACCGTTTGATGTTGATCTGCACGATGCCATGCTGAGGCAAAAAGCAGACGATGAATCTGTTGAAAGCGGTACTGTACTACAGGTCCTTGAAAACGGATACAGAATTGGCGAAAAAACCATTCGTCATGCAAAAGTAATTGTAAGCGAATAAAAATAGTTTATGTCAAAACGCGATTATTACGAAGTATTAGGTGTTAACAAAGACGCGTCGGAAGGCGAACTTAAGAAGGCCTACCGTAAGTTGGCCATGAAGTATCACCCCGACAGAAATAAAGGGGATGAGTCTGCGGAGATAAAATTTAAAGAGGCGTCTGAAGCGTACGAAATTTTACGTAACCCGGAGAAGCGTCAGCGTTACGACCAGTTTGGGCACTCTGGAATGAATGGCGGCGGTTTTGGCGGAGCATCTGACTTCGGCAATGCCGATTTTGAAGACATATTCAGTCGCTTCAGTGATATATTCGGAAGCGATATATTTGGCGGCGGTGATCCGTTCGGCGGAGGCCGTCAGCGCGGACGCAGTCGCAGACGTGCCAGTAATGGTCAGCCTGGCGCTGATATGAAGCTTAGTGTATCGCTGACGCTCGAAGAGATTGCCGAAGGAGCAGAAAAAACGCTCAAAGTGAAAAAATATAAAAAGTGCGGCGAGTGCAGCGGTACCGGTGCTGAAACTGAATCTGACTTCGAAACATGCAGTACCTGCAACGGCATGGGCGAAGTGCGACAGGTATCTAAAACCATGTTCGGCCAGTTTGTAAACGTTCAGCCGTGCCCGAACTGTCGCGGAGAAGGGCGTATTATTCGCAATAAGTGTGAAAAATGCCACGGTGAAGGCCGCACGCGAGGTGAAGAGAAAGTAAAAATGAATATTCCTTCAGGTGTTTCCAACGGCAATTACATTACGCTTCGCCGCCAGGGGAATGCCGGAGT
Source organism: uncultured Rhodohalobacter sp. (assembly GCA_964644975.1). GTDB lineage: Bacteria > Bacteroidota > Rhodothermia > Balneolales > Balneolaceae > SW132. Next base: position 1,764 of record CAZXYQ010000157.1, on the reverse strand, counting down.
GCGCGGCGGCGAGCCCGGAGATCTGATTGTTCTTATCGAAGAGAAAAAGCACGAGCATTTTGAAAGGGACGGAAACGACATCTACTTCGATCTGACTCTGAGTATCCCCGATGCGGTTCTGGGTACGGAAGTGGAAGTTCCCACTCTGAAAGGAAAAGCCAAACTGAAGATTGAGCCCGGAACACAGCCTGGTAAACTGCTTCGTATGAAGGAGCGTGGAATAAAAGGGCTCAACAACACGGGCAAGGGCGATCAGTTTATAAAAGTAAATATGTACGTGCCCAAAGATTTGTCTGATGGCGAACGAAACCATATCGAAGCTCTCAGAGGCAATAAGCACTTTGATCCTGAAAGCGCCAAAAGCCGCGAAAAAGGATTCTTTTCAAAAATAAAAGACGTTTTTGCCTGAATCTTTATTTGGGGATTGTGAATAGTTCATTGAGTTCTCATGAACATTTGGTGAGAGGTGATTAGGGAAATCATTAATAAAATACATGCTTTTCAGGTGGAGGGTTGAATACGGTTTAATTAAATCGGATTTTAATCCTGCAACAAATAACCAACTGATCTGATTATGACCCGCTATCTGATTGTACTACCGGCGCTGATGTTTCTCCTCTCTTCATGTACCGAACCCCGGCAGGCAGATGAGGTAGTGAATCAAACCGTGGAAGGGGCCATTTCGGGTGCAGTGATTTCCGACGAGCAACAAGCTTTCTGGAACAACATTCAGGAGCATTGCGGCAACGCTTATCGTGGTGATCTTGCTGATGCCACACCATTCTACCAAACGTTTGACGCAGAGCTGATCAGAATTCACGTTCGAGAGTGCACGGATGAGCTGACACACATTTCGCTGCATATCGATGACAATCACTCCAGAAATCTTCTTGTAACAAAAACAGGCGGTAATCTGCTGTTGAAGCATGACCATAGGAACGAAGATGGTTCGGAAGAGGAGATTACCCAATATGGCGGATTTGCAGAACAGCCGGGACTGGCAACGCGTCAGATATTCTGGGCGGATTCTCATACGGCAGATATTCTTCCCGATCGATTCGATAATTTCTGGTTCCTTGATATTATGGACGAACAGACACTGGCTTATGGCGTTCACTGGCCGATCCAGGGTAACTCCATCCGTATGGAGTTTGATATCTCTGAACCTGTGGATCCACCACCGGCGCCTTGGGGTTATTGATGAAATTATTCTGTGGCTTCAACCTTCAAGTTGTATATTGCAATGGTGAAATTGTCAGGATCATCATTCTCTAAAAGATAAATTTTCCCATTTTTTGTTGCCCCAAGGAGAGTGTATGGAAGTTCTGCTTCCCCATAATAGTTATATGGTTCAGCATTGTCATATACCGCCATATAGCTATTCCTTGTATTTGGATTATAGGTTCTTGAAGATCTGTCAATCGTATCAAAAAACTCCTCAGTATAGTTGAAATAATAAAAGTAGAAATGATCTTTTGTAACATGCGGCGGGCCAGAACTGCTTTGATGCAGATTTTTCTGATCTCTTTCTTCCCGCGTATCGGTCTGTACAACCTGATCATCGGCATATCTGAAATTTTCGGGCTGTACACCAAACCGGGCCATTGTTTTACCCTCAGACGAAACAGCTTCTATAATGTGGTATGAACTATGGGTAATAAAGAACGTGTCTTCATCGGGATCCATAGTAAAGTCAGGATGGATATAATAAAGTTCTCGTTGCTTCAGGTCATCTCCATATCCGCCAAATGTATTTAGTAAATT
>CAZXYQ010000156.1:0-5940 GCA_964644975.1 uncultured Rhodohalobacter sp. | reverse complement strand
AATCATATTTAACAGACAGGTGATTTAAGCAGACGTTTAAACCGCTTTTTCAGATAGATGGGTTGCATTTTTGTTGAGAAAAGCGATAGATATTTCATTGAAAAGTTCTGGGTTATCAATGTTACAGACGTGGCCACAATCCTCTATTACATGAAGTTCACTTCTCTCAAAATCTTCAATCATTTTTTTTACCGGCGGCAGGAACATATGATCTTCGCTGCCCATTACGTAAAGTGTTGGATTTTGCATCTCTTTCTCTTTAAAATATCTCAGCAGCGGGTTTACATCATAAGTAAGTCTGAACCATTTCATAAACTCTTTTTTGGCAAGATTTTTTGCATCGCTGATAAACATACTCCGCGACTCCTGATGGTTTCTTTTTGGCATGATTACCCAGGCAAATAGTTTATATAGCCAAATAAAAGGGACGATTTTCTTAAACGTATGTCCCAGCCAAACCAAAATTCTTGAACGTACATCCATACGGGTAATGGCACCGCACAATACTGCTGAAATAACAATTTCGGGCTTTAGCTCTGCGATAGTGCGAATGATAATCGTTCCAAGGGATACACCAACGAAGTGGGCTTTCTCTATATTCTTTTGCCTGAGTACTTCCAGAACATCCCGGCTGACGGTTTTAAACGTATACTTCTCCTTGTAGTAAGCCTTCATAGTGCTCATCTCTTTCGACTTACCATGCCCGCGTAAATCTACCAAAAGCACATTAAACGCTTCCTGATAAGCACGAACCTGCTTAAACCAGATAGCTGAAGATCCTCCGGCACCGTGTATGAATACAACCCAATCTCTTGAGGGATCATTAATAAATGTTTTGTAATAAAGCATCAGGCAAATAGTGATAGCAAAGATTCGACGCGGTCTGTTAACAGAAAAAGTGTCTGCTGAAGTTTCCGATTGATAATTTTTCTTTTTTTAAATTGAGTGTGCTTTTTCAGAGTTTAAAAAGACAAAATAAACAAAGAAGCCGCGCTAAAAAAATAGAAGCTCATTTATGCTTTTGCGATTGTCCGGTATTTAATGTCAATCAGAGTCATAAAAGACTTCAGGCCGACATTACTAACGGCTCATTCTATAAATTTGCGGTGAAATACCCTCACTCCATCGCGGCAGTAATGACAAAATTCATGAATGCATGATAGAATTAATTGTAATTATTGCTGTCATACTATATCAAATCATTACTATCTTCATTCAATGAAAAGTATTTACGCATTGTTTAAAGTTTTTGGCCTTGTATTGGCAACTCTAACGATCTATTCAGTATATATCATTGGGTATGGCTGTTTAAAGCTCGTCGGTAAACCCACAAAATCGTGGTTAAACCGTATTCTACGCTATTGGGGCAAAACCTGCGCCCGGTTTTTGTCTATCTCTGTAAAAACATTAGGCGAAAAACCTAACCCGCCATTTTTTTTGGTTAGTAATCACCTGAGTTACGTAGACATCATTGTTCTGTTTAAGGAGTTGGACACAACGTTTGTTGCTAAATCGGAGGTGGCAGACTGGCCTGTGCTTGGGTTTATAGCTAAATCGATTGGAATCGTATTTATCGAACGCAAGAACAGAATGGACATTTCTCGTGTGAACCGCGAAATATCAGACAAGGTTTCATCAGACAGAGGCCTGACTCTTTTTCCGGAGGGAACAACCTCACCGGGGGCTGAAATATTACGACTGAAGCCTTCGTTGCTTGAATATCCGGCTAAATCGAAGCTAGGTGCACACTACTGCTGTTTGCACTACAGTATAGATTCAGGGAAAAAATCGTCGCACGAAATTGTTTCTTGGTGGGGAGACGCCCCAATGCACACGCATTTGTTTAGGCTCGCAAAAGAAAAGTCGATAACAGCAGAAATCACCTTTGGTCAAAATACCCTGCACGATAGCGATCGCAAACGCCTTGCAAAAAAACTTCATCGCAAGATGAGTGATCAGTTTAAGCCGATGTGCCAAATAGGGGATACTAGTTATGAACCGATACAGTTTTAATGATGTTTAAAATCTAAATGAGCAGTAAAACAGCAAAGATTTTCGTCTTTATTGCAGTAGTTTATCTTATATCGGTCTCTCTGCGCCTTATTTTTCCTGCAATCGAAAAACCGCACCTCAACCAGAAAAAAACCTTAATTGAGTACAAAGGTGAAGATCTTTCGTTGAGCTACCTGGAATTTGACAGAAGTGAAAGCTCTTCTACCATTGTCATTCTTCAGGATCCTTTCATTGAACGCCAAAAACTTGAGCCGTTTGCAAAAAAACTCTCAAATAAGTTCAGGGTGCTTATTCCTATACACCCTACTCGCGCTGCAGATGGAAGCCAGTTGAGTTACTCTGCAGAGTCGAGGGCAGAGATGACATCCGTCTGGTTAGATACGTTGAACATCCCGAAGATTCATGTAGCCGGAAACGGATTTGGAAACGTGGTAGCCATTGAGTTTTTAAATACAGAAAGTGTTGAAATAGAAAGCTATGCATTACTTTCTGCTCTCGGTGTGCAGGAATTTCACTTTCTCGGCTATCACCTGTTAAATCAACCGATCTATTCGCTCCTTTATCCGGTAGGTATCATGATCGATTATGGTCTCCCAATTGCCTCCTGGAACGCGCAAAGCACTATTAACATGGAGAACGTGAGATTTATAAATGAACTTGATCAGCGAACTTATAGAAATATTTTAAATTCTTTAGAAATGCCCGTGCTTATCATGCATGGAAAAAACGACAATCATGTATCGAAGGAGACTGCGAACGAACATTATAGAATAATTCCCCAGAGTGAAATCTGGTTTGCTGAGGGCGGAAGGTACTCTGTATTTGATAATTTTGATTTATGGTCTGCTGAATATTCAGATTTTCTTACATCAGTTGAAAAGGGATCAGCGGTAACAAGGAGCGGTTCAAGTCAGGAAAGAGTTGAAAAATCAGAGAAACCATTTGAGTTCGGAAATGTACCCCCGGTGTATGGTTGGGGTTTAGTGATAATTATACTTTTGTTGAGCAGTGTTACCGCAGTAAGTGAAGACTTAGGATGTATTGGAGGCGGGCTGCTGGTTGCAGGTGGCGTTATTCAGATTTGGGTAGCATTTCTAACTGTTTATGTTGGGATTTTATTAGTCGACGCTGCCATTTATTGGCTTGGCAGGAAGTTAGGAAGGCCAATTTTAACAGAAATTCCTTTTCGATGGTTTATAAGTAAAAAAGACATTGAACGGTCAGAAGAGATGTTTCAGACGAATGGATTTAAAATTATACTTATCACCCGTTTCTTGCCGGGTACCCGTTTCCCCACTTATTTTACAGCCGGATTGCTCAAGACAAAGTTTTCACTCTTTATTGCCTATTTTTTAATTGCCATTACTATATGGACACCACTGCTTTTAGGGATCTCAATTTTGGCAGGTCAGCAAATGCTTGGCTATCTACAGATTTACCAGGATTACGCACTTTACATATTTTTAGGGCTTGTACTGGGACTCTATCTTTTGTTCAAAATTATGATGCCTATGGCTACTAAAAAGGGGAGAAGAGAGTTTGCAGTTCGAGTTATCAGGCTGAAACAGCAGGTATTAAGCTAACCCGGATTATTTACATATTTAACTGTATTGCAAAGTAAAGTATTGATAGCATAAATCTCATTTAAGACGGGTAAAAGCCCAGGTTTGAGCTACCATGAAGAGCTTCGGAGTTTTCCGGGCATAGATAGCTGCTTTTGTAAATTACCGGCGGCTACGAAAAAACTGCTTCAACAAAGCAGAGCATTCTTCTTCAAGAACCCCCTGAATAATTTCAGCCTGGTGATTAAGGTGATTGTTCGAAGATATATTGAAAACAGACCCTGAACCTCCAGCTTTTTCATCAATTGCGCCAAATACAATGCGATCTGTTTTGGACCATACAGCGGCACCGGAACACATCACACAAGGTTCGAGAGTTACGTAAAGTGTGCAGTCACTAAGATACTTATTGCCGAGGGTTGTGCAGGCTGCAGAAATTGCAATCATCTCTGCATGCGCGGTAGGATCTCCAAGCATTTCCACCTGGTTGTATCCTTTTCCAATAACCCGCTCCTGATGAACAATAACGGCCCCGACCGGTACTTCTCCGTTTTGATAGGCCAGGCGCGCAAGTTTCAAGGCTTCACGCATAAAGTTTTGATGAACGGAAGAAGGAAATCCATTAAACATAGCTGTAGAATGATTACATTTATAGTTGGTTAAAAATCATTATCTCTAACAAAATTTAGAGAATTTAATTCATGGACAAAGACCGGATCAATAAACTATACGATAAAATTCGCACAATACCCGATTTTCCAAAACCTGGAATTCAGTTTAAAGACTTTACTCCGCTTCTGGCAGATCATGAAACTCTGCAGATAACATCAGAATTGCTAACAGATCCCTTTAAAGGCAAAAATATTGATGTTGTAGCCGGTCTTGAATCCCGCGGGTTTCTATTTGGACTCAGGCTTGCCCAAGATCTCCAAAGTGGGTTTGTGCCGGTACGCAAGCCGGGTAAACTTCCATACGAAACAATTAGCTATAACTACCAGCTTGAGTACGGCTCCGATACTCTTGAAATTCATGAAGATGCGATCAAAAAAGGCGATAACGTCATTATACATGATGACCTGATAGCAACCGGCGGCACCGCAATGGCATGCGCCAGATTAATTGAAAAATTAGGTGGAAATATTATCGGATTTTCCTTTATCATGCAGATTGACTCTTTAAAGGGTTATAAAACCTTAAAAGAGTCTTATTCATGTTTTACACTCTTATCGGTGTGATGAAACAATTACAACTGATTCTCATACAATCAATTAATCTCCAAAACATCATAGAAATACAACTATTATGGCAAAACCAAAACTAATCACACTTTCATTGTGTGTTGCTTTATTGTTTGGCGCTGCTGCATGTGGTCCGTCTATCGTATTGCAGGGTGTAGATTACGCCCAGCCAATTGAAAGCGTACTTGCACCTGATGGTAATGCAGAAGTTCACGACCAACGATATGCAGTTAAATTTACAATTGCTCCTGTTCTCGAAGAAGAGGGCGTTTCATCAGTTGATGAAATTCGCCTGATCCGTAACAGTGCGGGATACTATTTTCTAACGGCTGCAGGGTTCAACAACGTTTATGTTTTCGAATCTGGCGAAAGCGAACTTTCACTGAAAAGAAAAATAGAAATTTCAGGAAGTGGGCTCCAGCAACCTGCATTTAACCAGCGCGATGGTCATATCGAGCTTGTTGATTTAGGAACAGGCAACACTTACAATCTTGATCAATCCGGACGCAGATAAGGGAGATACTTATGAAGAAAGCAATGAAAACAACTATTTCTACATTGGCGGCTCTTATGTTATTTGCAAGTGGCTCGGTTATCGCTCAACAGAGTGACTACCAGGTACAGCAAGATTTTAGAGCCGATTACAACGAAATCACTGAACGCATTAACCAAGCGAGTTCATCTGATGATGTTAGTGAAATCGCAAGTATGATCGAACAGTTTGAAGCGGATTATTCCGGCTACGAAACTCTGCTGAATGCAGCTTTGTATCCTGAAACATTTGAAAACAGACTCTCTGTACTTCGCACAAACCTGACCGGAACAGAACGAGATTTTAACACGATTAATGAGCTAAATGAACGAATTTCGTCTCTGCAGGCTGAAATCGACGAAATGCGTTCCCAATTAGGTCAAATGGATGAAGACTCTGAAGCTCTGCGTCAGCGTCTTGAACGATCGTCAGCAAACGAACGCCGCTTGTCTGGATTAGTAACTCAATATCGACAGAACATTGAGTCGAGAGATGAGTTTGTATCTGATTTTCTCGAAAATCTGCTCAACAGATATCAGGCTATGGATTCTCAAACACAATCTGAGCTTGCTGAAGCAAGTGAAAGTATGGAAGA
>CAZXYQ010000155.1:0-6001 GCA_964644975.1 uncultured Rhodohalobacter sp. | reverse complement strand
TTATCGGATTATGACAAGTTTTTCGATTTTTTCCTCGGTTTGCATTCCTTCTGGGGTATCTGCTCCAACCCTAAGCACATAAATATAAGTACCGTTAGCCAGGCGATCATAATCGCGGTCAAGACCATTCCATTCAATGTTAGCATAAGAATTTGAGGTTATTTGTGATTCTTTCAGGTGCATTACCGGCTGTCCGCTGAGAGTATATATGCGAATGCTGATATCCAGCAGATTACCGGGTTGATTATGTTCGAACATAAAGCGTGTGTTTCTGCTCATTGGATTGGGATAATTATACACATTCCGAATCTCCAGCTGATCGCTATCGGCTACCTCAAACTGGATGGTTGCCTCCGATGGATTGTTGTATACGTCCCATGCCCGAACGTTTAGCGTGTAACTCCCGGCCGATAAATTATCGATGGGATACTCGATACGTCCTTTACGAAAATCATCAAGATCACTCTGATAAAATTCGTTTAGTACGATGGTTTGTCGTGGATTTGTATCGATTGTAGCTATAATCTCATGTCCTACTCCTGTTCCTGTTGTGTTAATGCCTGATTCGTCTTCAAGGTCTATGATAAGTGTTGATGAACTGCCAACAAGATTGCCGTTAACAAAGCCTGTATCGTTCAGATATACATCAATATTGGGTCCTTCTGTATCGTTGGGTGCATCTTCATTCACTCCGTTGAACACAATATTATCAACAGACCCGGCTCCGTCTATGCCGGCTGATGAGCTGTAGGTTAGAATTCTGCCGCGTTCGTTCGAGAATGTAATATCGCGCGGTACAATAAATTCAGTATTGAAGGAACCGTTCCGCACAGATACACGTCCGTTAAAAAGAATATCATTTTCAACGCTATACTGACAACCGGGCTGAAAACAGCGGCCTTCCTGCACCCAGTATTTATCAGGAAGGTTTACAACTCTTTCGGAATCGAATACCGTCACCATAGTTTCTCCGTTAAAATCGGGCAGCGGATTGCCGGCGGGATCTGTAATGATTCCTTCTATACTCATTCTGTCCAGCGCTCTGATTTGAATAACCGCGCTTGGATCTGTCTCCAAATCAGTGTCGTTAATGCGGGTGATGTTTGACTTTACTTCCGGCAGGCCGATACGGGTTGCCGGATCTCCCAAAAGAATGAACTTACGGGCGTTGAAACCGGATCCCTGGCTCGTGTTCTTCGTCCTTCTGTAAATATCACCCAAACGCAGAGGTTTTCCTTCAGAATCCCGTTCAAGCATCTTGCGGGTCAGCTGAATATTAAGGCCAAAGTTATTACTGCCGGGCGATGCGCTTGTATAAACAACCCGTGTGGTTGTGAATGCGGCAATGGTTCCGCCGTTATTCCAAAGTAGTGTCTGCTCAGCTCCCGACTTAGCATCTGTATCGTCATACCGCCCAAACTGGCACGTGGCTGTCACAAAAATCGAAGGCCTGTCGCTGTTCGTTAACTGCGGTATCATGTCATCAGTAAATAGAAATTCATCTGCCAGCACAAATTGCCCGCCGTGGCCCGAGTAGTTTATGACAAGCGAACCTTCATTAAATGCGCTAATAAGATCCTGAGTAGCTCCCGGTACACGACGCCCCGCGGCTGAGGTCTCGACAGGGTAGGAGAGCATGTAGATTTTATCAACTTTTGTAGCTGTTTCTGTCTTGTCGATTTGCAGTGCGGTTCCGTCTGCATTCAGCAAGTGAAGATCGCGATTTCGTTCTATATCGGGGAAGTCATCATCTGCAGCAAATGTGAAGCGGGTTCTCCAGTCTCCCAGAGTATTTCCACCCTCGTAGTTTTTAATTTTATTCATCACAGTTCTGGCTTCCGAAATCGTATTCACCGGAAATCGTCCAATCCCTATATCCAGGCGTTCGGAGCTGTCGAACGGAAGCCATTCACCTTCATCATCACCTAAAAGCCCAAAATAGTCATCACTGCCGTAACTCTGAATCCTATGAAGTGATTCATCACTTTGAAATGTAAAAACGTGGTTTGTTATAGATCCTTCCGCAAGGTTCCTGAAATCATAGGTGGCATCACCAAACAGGAGAAGATGTTTTAGCGGATCGCGTCCGTCGGAAAGTGCCCGATCGAATAAAAATTTGATATAGTCTCTGATTGCGGTTACATCGGGCGTGCCTGATGAAAATTCATTAAATATTTCTTCCTGGGTGGCGACCAACACGCTGTAGTTATCCTTGTCACGGCGATAATCAGCCCACTCTTCTGCACTATCCCTGAAAAATTCAGATGTCACAATCACATAGTCGGGATAGCCAAGAGTGCCCCTCAGGTTTTGGTTGACAATGCGACTCCCCATGTCGGGGGTATAAAATTTATTCTGAGCTACGAAACGGTTTTTTTGTTGGTGCTGGTATGAAAACGTATAGCTTGAGGCCGATTCAGATACAGGCAAAAGAACAGGATTTACCGGATCGGAAACCTCCATAACGAGCGGAGTGGCGCTTCCAAATCCATTTAACTGATACGTTCCTGTTTGATTTGAAATTGTTGGTGGTGAATAAATTTTCAAATATCCATCATCTGCCACCAGTTCCCGGTCGTATGTTAAACGAACCCAGTCAATAAATCCCTCACTTGTTGCTTCAGGGGCATTTAACTGAGCCTGAAGCTGTATTTGTCCCGAATTTGGGGTTGTTGTGGAGCTACTAAAATTTCGGAGCCTGCCGGATACGCCCTCTTCTGATCTGTAGTTCTGTATTGGGGGGATATTAGCGGACGAACCAATGGATGAACCGTTGTAAGAGAATCCTAAACTCATAGATTGAGTACTGCGTGCAACAAACTGAATTTCAATGTCCATGTTTCGATTGGCGATCAGCCCGGGAGGCGAAATATCTAAAATAGTGCGCTGCTGTTGGCCCGATGAATTTGAGAGGCGTGTGCCGTACCACTCCAGTCCCGATCGTATTCGGGGTTCTGATTTGAATAGATCTTCTTCAAACCAGTAAAAGTCACGGAATTCAGATAGTAATGTTCCGGTTTGCGTAGCTGGAGCCTCTGACAGGCGTGCTGAACTATTGCCGGAAGAAATGTGAAGGTATACGTGGTGCGCTTCGCTGTAGCGGTGAAGCTGATGAGTGAAAGAGCCGGAGTTATCATCTCTGAATACCTGATGAGGCGAATCGGCATAAAAAAGAATTCGATCCCCCTGGATAAACTGTCCTTCGCTTCCAGTTTCGGTAATAACTGGAACCTGGGAGAGCTGCGGACGTTCTGCTGAATTCAGCCGTGGAAGTTCACCGCCCGGAGTGCCCCAGATCTGTATCTGATCAGGATTTAAAGAACTTATATTTACACCGATTTCAACTAGATACTCAAAATCTACCTGATGAATGCCACCCCTGTGAACAGGAATTTTGTACCATTCGCCGGATGAGAGGGGAGTTTCACTGTTTTGAACAACTTTTGATGAGAACTGTCGGACTGAAGGCCCCTCCGGGGATTTGTATACCCTGAACCGGGCCTCTTTTACAAAAATCATCTCTTCAGGGTTCTCTTCTGAAAATCGAACAGGATGAAATCTGAGACTTGCCACAGGTTTTCCCCGATGAACACCGGGATTTACAATTTCAAAAAGGGGAGAACTGCTGCCGGAAAGTGCAAAGGCTTCAATAAGCGGTTCCGGATCCCGATCTATAGTCCGGGTTTGCACTCGCTGCTCAATGATGGAATAAGAGGTGTTTAAATCTGTTTCAACTAAAAATTCATACAGATGGTCTATAGTCAGGCTATCATTTACAAATTGATAATCTGTAAACTGGTCTGTTTCCGCTACAGTGGTAAGTTGCTGAGCTATTGCAGTATTGCAGAACAGCAACAGACTGAAACCAATAGTTATGTAATTGAAAATCTTCGGCATAGCTTAAACTCGTATGGTGCCTAAAACAGGTACTGATTAAATCGTATCTTTACGATATAGGCAAAAATTACTTTTCAAGTTCAAAAAGAGTTGGGACGATATCTGCCGTATAGTTAGCAGCACATAGAAAAAGCTGTAGCATGATCAAAAGGTCTGATTCAAAAAAATGTTATGATCGTAGCTTTAATCTATAGGAGGAAGATTTGATTGGGATTGTTTATACACCTGATAATACACCCCAATAAAAACAAAATCAATTTAGTATTTACTTTTTTTATCAATTTCGAACATAATTCCTTCAACAGTGCTCTTCATTGCTATTGGGGCTCATTTTCGCTTCAAAAAAAACGCCCCTCAAATTTGGAGGGGCATAATTTAATAGATGTATTTATTCCAGATGATTGAAGTGCCTGCTGCCTTACATAGCTTCAAATACCATTGCTGAAGCGCCGCCGCCGCCGTTACATATTCCGGCAGCTCCAAGATTTGCTCCTTTTAGATGCATAGCGTGCAGGAGCGTAACGATTATTCTTGCACCAGAACAGCCTATGGGGTGGCCAATACTTACAGCGCCGCCATGAATGTTGACAATCTCGGAGTTAAGCTCCAATTTTTGGTTGTTAATCAGGGATACCACTGAAAAAGCTTCGTTTATCTCAAAAAGCTGAATATCGTTTTTAGTAACACCGGCTCGTTTAAACGCAATAGGAAGAGCATCGGCAGGAGCTGTTGTAAACCATTCAGGGGCTTTGGCTGCACTGGCGTGGCTTTTAATTCTGGCAAGAGGCTTAAGGCCGAGTTCTTTAGCTTTATCTTCGCTCATAAGTACAACTGCAGCAGCACCGTCGTTAATGCTGCTGGCGTTAGCGGCAGTCACAGTTCCTTCCCTGTCAAAAACAGGACGGAGAGTCGGGATTTTATCAAAGTTTACTTTGTCGAGCTCTTCGTCAGAATCAACTTTGGTAATGTTTCCTTTGCGGTCTTTTACCTTTATTTCAGTAATTTCATTGGCAAACAAACCGTTATCCCGCGCCTGGATTGCACGCTTGTATGACATCACTGCAAATTCATCTTGCGCATCTCTTCCTATTCCACATTCTTTAGCGCAAAGTTCAGCTGCATTCCCCATATGATAGTCATTATAAACATCCCAGAGTCCATCTTTGATAATGCCGTCAGTAGCTTGCGCATGGCCAAGCTTTGAACCGAATCTTTGCTTATCGAGGTAATAGGGAACATTGCTCATGCTTTCCATGCCACCGGCAACCATTATATCAGACTGCCCAAGCGCTATTTGATCTGCGGCAATCATGATGGCCTTCATGCCTGAGGCACAAACCTTATTGACAGTAGTTGAAGGGGTTTTATCTGAAAGACCTGCTTTTATAGCTGACTGACGGGCGGGTGCCTGACCGATACCCGCGTTCAGTACATTACCCATAACAACTTCCTGAACGTCATCGGGCTTAATTCCGGCATCTTTCACAGCCTGGTGTATAACAGCTGCGCCAAGTTCAGGTGCTGAAAAAGAGGATAGGCTTCCACCGAAAGATCCTATTGGAGTACGTTTTGCCGATACAATTACAACATTTTTCATGATAGATCGATTTTAATTGTTCAGTGATTGTTTGAGATCTGCAATTAAATCTTCCGCATCTTCTATTCCAACAGAAAGTCGGATAAGCGAATCATGCAGCCCGGCTTTTTCACGAACCTCTTTTGGAATAGAGCCGTGCGTCATGCTCGCGGGATGACTGATTAAAGATTCAACTCCCCCAAGACTTTCTGCGAGCGTAAATACTTTGGTTTTACTCATTAGTGAGTTAGCCGCTTCAATGGAGTTGTCTTTCAAGCTGAAAGATACCATCGCACCAAAGTCGTTCATTTGCTCTTTTGCCAGCTCATGCTGGGGATGAGTGGTAAGGCCGGGATAATTAACCGTAGCAACTTCGGGACGTTTTATGAGCCAGTCTACAATTTCTTTAGTGTTTTCGACTGACCGCTGAACACGCACGGAGAGTGTTTTTATACCTCTGAGGATGAGGTAGCAATCCATTGGCCCTGGAACTGCGCCGGTGGTTTTTATTTGGAACCGCAGATTTTC
>CAZXYQ010000154.1:0-6087 GCA_964644975.1 uncultured Rhodohalobacter sp. | reverse complement strand
CTTCGCTGCCTGCCAGGAAAACAAAGGGGGTGTTCTTCATAATATCTGCAGCGAATATTACCGGGTTTTTTATCCCTTTAATTCCTGCGACGGCTCCCGCTTCCAGACTTTTTCCATCCATAATAGCCGCATCCATTTCATGGTCACCTTTGGATGTAAATACAGCCCCTTTTCCGGCATTAAAAAACTCACAATCCTCAAGCACAGACACTGATTTCGTTACTGCCTCCAGCGCGCCTCCCTCCTTTTCTAATAGACTGAATCCAGCCTCCAGAGCTTCACGCAATGCATTTATGTATTTCTTTTTGATTTTCGGATCCTCAACTGACGAAGCTATCGTTCCTGATCCCCCGTGAACCGCAATTGCAGGAATGTTCATATCGTTTATCCTAAGTGTAGCTTTTCGGTTAAGCTGCCATTATCGCGTCGGACCGTCATCTTCTCCGAATCCTCATTTACAACCAAATTGGTTGTGAAATCATAAAGGTGCGATTGAGTTTCATAAAAATGCATCATATATCCCGCTGTATTGGGAAAACAGATAATATCTCCGATATAAGGCAGGTGTGGCAGAACTATTTTGCGTTTTAAGATGATATCTTGCTCAAGACAGTATCTACCCGTAAAGTATACGGCGGCTGAAATTGAGTCCCACGCTAATTTCTGCATTGAAATGAGAAATGGGTCCAGTAAGAAATCTGCGCTGGAACTCATAAGCTGGCTTCGGTTCATTTCTAATCCTACCAGCCAGGCACCTCTCTGATCTCTCTTTCTGTGGATGACTCTTGCCATAGTCACTCCTGTCTGATCCAGCAGAGATCGTCCCGGCTCCATCCTGAACTCGATATTTCGTTTACGCAGCATTTGGGCCAGGGTGTCTCCATTTCCTGTTCTCTTCGATAAGACAGCGTTCAGAAAATGTTCTTTTGGCATTTCATTGTAGTAGGGATATACGTTTGCCTCTCCCTGCAAGCTGCCGTTAATCATTTCATAACCAAGCCCGGTGTTCCCAAACGTAATCGGGTTCCGCTCACCCCTGATCGCTTTTTTTAGCTCTTTCCAAAACGCATTCCACTCCTTTTTATCAGACAGATAATTCATTAACAAACCGCCGCCTATATCGATGAAGGTGGTTGAAATCCCATTTTGCTTCAGCACATCCGACAGTTCGATAGTTTGTTTCATTGCCTCAGCACGTTTTTCTATGGAATAACCGTTTAAATGAAAATGAAATCCACTAAACTGCAGATTTTCATATTCATTCCCACTGCCCAGCTGGTATATAATAAATTCTGCAGCTCTCTCTATGTCAAAACCAAATCGGCTGTACAGTTTTTCCCCTTCATGTAAAAATCCGCTGATGCGAATACCAACGCCGGCAACGACACCGACTTCCTCAGCGACCCTGTTCACAAGCCGGCACTCATCAGCACTGTCCAGAATCATCAACACACCGTGCTTAAGCGCAAGCCGTACCAGCTGCTCATTTTTTGCTGCTGCAGTAAGTACCAGCTTCCCGGGATCGCACCCAAGATCCAGACACTCTTTTAACTCGCGGTAACTTGCAGTATCTACTCCAAATCCAGACCTGTTTGCTTCCTTTACAAAAACCCGGCATTTGTTGGCTTTTCGGGCAAAAAACAGAGTGTGATCCAACCCGTGCTTTTCAAGTACCTGTCTGTATCCCTTATAATTTTCTACAAACGGTCCCGTATGATGAATATTTATTGGTGAGCCATACTTCTGAAACAGACTATCGATTAACGAATGATTTTCAATGAACCGGGTTATCCAGGGCGCAATGACTGGCGTTAGCCGCGGGTAGCTGTGTGAGTTAAGATCAGTCTGCATGAAGCTCCATTTCAAGTTTAGCGTACTCTTTACTTATCTGTTTCGCCCAGCTATTTACAAAACTGTTTCTTCTTCTTGATAGGGTGTCATTATCAAAAGTAATGCCCTCAGTGGGCGTTCCTGTCACAGCTATACCGGTATTTACTTTGCCCTGTTTGTCAATTACAAACCCTTCCGGAGTGATATTTACCGCTCCTGTTTGATACATCTCCTGATCATTTCTGTTTTCGTATATCGTAATCAATCCCCAATCAAGCAGATTTTGGAATAGTGAGCTGCAGTCTTTAGCCAGCGACGTTTTTGGGATTCGTGCATCCACAAGATATTGTACAGAGTGCCGGGTTCCCTCCTTTGTTTCAAGAATAAACGATCCGGTTTTTTCATCCAGTGACAGGCCAGGGTTCCTGGCTACTCCAAAATTCAAGAGACCGGATTCCATTAAAGCATGTATTTTTTCAGCATTCTCAAGCGGTGGTCCAAATGCAACACGATTCAGTTTTCCGCGAAATGAACGATCGAAATGTCTTTGAGAATCCGGAGTGAGACCGCCAAAGGAGTATATCTTACAAAATAGTGGTGCTGCTTTCCTCCATACTGCTACAACGGCAGCAAGCGGACTTTTTAACTCTCCTTTGCCAGCTTCTTCTACATAAAAATTGTATAGAGATTGTATATATTGATGAAATGTTTGGGCATTGAATGAGTGCGTCTTCGGTAATGGATCTAAAAACATCTCGGGTTCAAATGGCTTCAGGTCCGGATATATCTTGCGGTATTCGACAAGGGAACGCTGAACCTCCTTAAAATCATCAGAGCCTGATAACCCAGCCGGAAATCCTGCTTCTTTCATCTCAACATCGTAATACGCGTAGATCATATCCTGTTTCAGCAGCGGCCACAACTGCTGATAAAAATCTAATTTCCCTTCGGCTTGGATCTTTATCAGTGCGGGTTTGGTAAAAAACTTCAGTCTGCTCTTCTCTCCATGTACAGATTTTCGGGGGAGCATAGGCAGACCACTTCTGGAAAATGGAAACATAACCTTTGGTTCATTGCCTGAAGGGATATACACAAGTTTCTTACTGTTCTCATCACGCTGGAACTCCCCTCCTTTACCTTCGGTGAGTGCTAATACAGCATCTACAAAGGTAAGTCCAATTCCTTTAATCCCAACACTGCATCCCGGTGGCAGGTCTTTAAATTGATTTTCAGCCGGATAGATAAATGGTATGTATCCAGTTCCTTCATGTTCATCGGCAAACGTCCGAAATCTTAGCTGATCTTCTGTTTCTCTATGCTTAGGATGGCCCGTTGCCAAAAGAACATGGTCGTAGCGATCTTCCCGATGCTGCTTTTTATCCCCGCCTTTTTGTATATACACAATGTATTTCCCTGAATCTCTCTTAATGTCGGTTACTTCCCCAACAATGTAGCTTCCAACCACTTTCTCCGGCAGCCTCGATGCTATTAGCGTGAATCCATTTGCAAGATAGCGCCCAACCATTGCACGAGAAATATAATCGTGGTCTGTTACATGCAGATTCTCATTCCGGCAAACCCATTCGGTGAGTGAAAGAGGTTGAGAAACAACCGGCGACGGATCTTCATCAGTCCACATGTCAATATCTCCGACAGGATTATTAATCAGCAGCCAGGCGGGTTGACTGACCCTAAAGTTCTCTCCGGCCCCAAAAGAATCAGACCGATTAAAAATATGGATTTCGGTTTTTTCAGACGGAGGGTTAACGTTGAACCAGGCTACAAGCCGCTCAAATCCGTAGATTCCTTTCGGGCCGCCTCCGATAATAGCAATTTTATGAATAGCCTCGTGCTCTCCCATGTTTACCCGTCTAATGATCAAAGTTGAACTCATAGTCATCTGCCAAAACAGGTGTTTTTTGTGGCCTTTTGACTGGTTTATGATTCTTTTTGATGCCCATATCTATCTTATCAAAATGACTTTCAACCCATCTGTCATTAAATATTGTATCCAGATAGCGTTCACCACTATCCGAAAAAATCATTGCACAGCGTGAACCTTCCGGGATGACTGACTGAAGTTTTTCAGCGGCCATTACAACAGCGCCGGCAGATCCTCCCGCCAGAATTGCTTCCCGCTGCAACAGTCGCCGGCATCCGATAACGCACTCTTTGTCGGACATATGTAGAACATGGTCTATCACCTTTTCATCAAGTAAATCTGACTTTCTTCCTGCACCGTGACCCGGTATGAGCCGGCTGCTCTGTGATGAACCAAAGATTACGCTTCCAACGGCATCTACCGCCACAACCTTTGTTTTCAGTTTCTGTTCACGCAGGTATTTTGCACATCCCATAATTGTCCCACATGTGCTTGTTGCCGCAAGGATATAGTCGGGTGGCTCAGGGCAGCTGTTTACGATTTCCTTCATCGTCTCATAATGAGCTGCCGGGTTCAGGTCGTTCGCGTATTGATTGGGCCAGTAGCTGTCCGGTATGGTATCCAGCAGCTGGCCGACACGTTCCAGCCTGTTGTTCAGATAGTTCCCTTTGGCGTCGGACATGGTAACCCGTTCTATTCGGGCTCCATAAACATGAAGCAGGTCAACTGTTCGTCTATTAATCTTGGGATCTGTTACCACAATAAGGTTTAAATTCAGGTAACGGCAAATCTGGGCGAGGCCTATTGCCATGTTGCCCGAACTTGATTCAACAACAGTACTGTTTTGAGTGATTTTTCCCTCTTCAAAAGCTTTCAATACCATGAGCCTGGCCGTACGGTCTTTCGTACTTCCGCCCGGGTTAAACATTTCGAGTTTTGCATAAAACAAAGATGATGAATCCGGATATAGCTTTGTCAACGCCACCAAAGGTGTCTTGCCAATTGTTGATAAGAGGCCTGTATTTGTTTCCATTGATGTAGTATTGAATTTGCGAACTCCTGTCTATTTCTCCATAAGAGTTCTAATAAAATTCAGTGGAGGTCACAGAAAATATCGGCTAAGGAGTGAGCTTTTTGCGTCTCACTCTGCATCCAAAATCGTCTATTCAATAGATAGGCAAAATAAATTGAAGAAGAATTACAGAAGGTATGGCAACAATTACATGATTTACAGATTAACAGCGGCTAAAGCCACCAGACAACTTTGTTCAAAAATGATCCCTTAACCCCTAAAAAAACTGCTGATTTTGAATCGCGGGAAACTTCTTTCCGGATCATTTGAAGAGATTTTAATCGAACTGATGAACGCAAGCACAGCTCTTCTTTTGCACATACAATATTATGTATATGCGGGAATAACGGAAAAAATTGTATTATATAAATTAAATAATATCAATTAATTACGTGTAAATATGAATTTCAAAGCATGGAATATATATAAGCTTTTAAAATAATTATGTAACGGCATTTTCTTAACATATTCATATTTATTTGAACCACTTGTCTACTAATTTATAACTCTGAATTCACCTGCGTCGTGAGCCTGTAAATAGCATTGATTGTAGATCTTTCCATAGGTATACATCATCAGTACCGGTACTCCGTTCGCACACTCTAAATAAAATATTATGAAAGGACTAGTGCAGTGTCATCAATAAAATGTCGGATAGCCCCGGAAGCTTTCGGGGTGAGTTTTTCGAAAAATCTAGTCATGTTGGATCAACATATGATTAATGGATGACTCATCCGATGACTCTTAGGATAGCTAACCGTTGACACATCACTAGCCGGCATGCTGTTTAAAAAAAAGTCCAAAAACGCTGATAAAGATCGGGTACTGACCGCAATCAAGCAGAACCTGGAGATGTGCTACAGCAGACATATCACGTTTAACGAGTGTCTTTTACAAACCGGCCCGATGACTGCTGACTTGTTTACGAAATACAGCGTTGAAGAATCGCTGTCAAAGAACGCATATGATACAATTTTGGTCATCGCTATTAACTACTATACCATGCTGCATATGGATCTATACAACGGTTTCTATGCCGTAAACAGAGCACACACCTATAGTCAGGTTGCAAAACTGGTGGAAGAGGCATTAGAAGACATAAACAAGAATGGCGGGTTTAAGGCACATCGATATGAGCATGTTCTAAGAGAATCACGTGATTTCACCAACCAAATAGTAGAGGTTTATTATAGGATGGGAACCTGTGGATGCCATCCATTTGTGATCTCTTCCATTTATTCAGTTTTATTATCTATGAATATGAGAAGAATTGTAGGAAGGGATCAGATTGAGAACACTTTAC
>CAZXYQ010000153.1:0-6109 GCA_964644975.1 uncultured Rhodohalobacter sp. | reverse complement strand
GCCGGAACTGCGAATACAGCGTCACAAAAAAGACGGGCGAAAAGGCGTGTCCGTTCAACTACCTCTACTGGAATTTTGTGGATAAGCAGCGGGATACTTTTAACGACAGCGGCCGCGTAAATTTTATGGTAAATATGTTTGATAACAAAAAATCGGATGAGCAGAAGGAAGAGATCAGAGAGTCGAGTAAAGCGTTTTTGGACGGGTTGAAAAGAGGTGTGGACAATAAGGGAGTTTAAGTGGTTATCGGGAATGATGAATTGCAGAAAAATCAGTAATCAAAAAACTGATGAACAGACGAACTGATAAATATCGAACTGAGAAAGTTGATAATTCTTGCACTCTGCCCTGATGTAGTTAATTTACTGAGTCTCGAGGATGTTCTTCTATCCAAAAGTCACTTTTTACCACACTCTTCTACTTAAATATCAGCGCAGAAATTCCTACCTTCATTTTTGAATATTAATCTATTGAATACATAAATAAATGCAGGATATCGTACTGCGAACAAAGGGAATACTACCGGTTCAAAAACTCAGGGAACTTGTTAATGCCGGTATTATCAGCGGCTCGGATGATTACCCGATAGAGGAGGATCAGTTTCAGCCTAACTCTATTGATCTTCGGCTTGGAGAAACAGCGTATCGAGTCAGAAGCAGTTTTTTGCCGGAAAATGAGTCTGTTACTCAAAAAATCGATAAGCTTCTGCAATACTCTTTCTCCATAAAAGAGGGAGCGGTGCTTGAGCCAAACTGCGTATATATCATACCGCTGCTGGAAACGCTGAACCTGCCGGAAAGCCACTACACTTCGGATAAGATGGCGAATGGCGGAGCGCAGAAGGATGCTGTACGGCTCATATCGAATGAAAATCTATCTGCCAAAGCCAATCCTAAAAGCACAACCGGCCGGCTCGATATTTTTACCCGCGTGATCACCGATTTTTCTCATCGTTTTGAGGAGATTGAACCGGGCTATAAAGGAAAACTCTATCTTGAAGTGGTGCCTAAGTCGTTCCCGATCCGTGTTAGAACCGGAAACCGCTTGAACCAGCTTCGGCTGAGGCACGGCCTGCAGATACTGTCTGATGAAGAGTTGTTGCGTGTTCACGGTGCAGATCCTCTGCTTTTTAATTCTGATGGATCCCCGCTCGCTATGGATAAAGTGAAGGTGAATAACGGTCTGTTTATGAGTGTAAACCTCCAGGCTGAGGCGGATAACATTTTAGGCTATAAAGCCAAAAAACATCGCGATTTGATAGATCTGGATAAAATTGACCATTACGAAATTTCTGATTTTTGGGAACCGATATACTCCACAAACGAGGATCACCTTATTCTGGAACCGGAGGCGTTCTATATTTTTGCATCCCGGGAGCGTTGCCGAATCCCCAAACACCTGGCGGCCGAAATGATCGCCTATGACACGGGCTCAGGCGAACTCCGCACTCACTATGCCGGCTTTTTCGACAGCGGATTCGGTGGCACTATTGCCGACAAAGGAGCCAGGGCCGTTCTTGAAGTTCGATCGCACGATGTACCATTCCTGATAGAGGATGGTCAGACGTTCTGCAGCATGCGTTTTGAGCCCAATATGGAGAATCCCGATTTTATTTACGGCTCATCTATAAAAAGTAATTACCAGGGGCAGGGACTTAAACTTGGTAAACACTTTAAAAAGGCCAAATAGCCATGGGAAATGTGAACCGCTGCATTTGCAGCAATATTCATTTTGCCGATATGATGTTAATTGCCCGGGAGCAGGGTTTCTCTACGGTAGAAGAGCTGCGGAATCACCATATCTGTGCGAGTCACTGCATGATTTGCGCACCCTTCCTGGAAATGATGCTGAAATCGGGTAAAACAGTGTTTGAACCGCTACAGCAGATTAAGCCTGCAGAAAAATGAAAGGGAACCCGGAACGATGAATCAATTTTATGCACATCCTGATCAGATTCACAACGGCACAATAGAGCTTACGGAGCAGGAAGCTTCCCACGCATCAAAAGTTTTGAGAAAGGGAGTCGGTTCAGAGATATTTGTCATGAATGGTGAAGGAGTGCGCTATCGGGGAGAGATTGAAACGGTTGGCAAAAGAAAAGTTTTAGTCGCCATTAAAGAGACTCAACGGTTTAAAGCACCAGAGACTGAAATTGTATTGGCCCTGGGGCTGATCAAAAAACGAGACCGGCTGGAGTTTGCAGTTGAAAAGGGTGTGGAACTGGGCATATCTGAATTTATTCTCTTTAGAGGAGATCACACAGAACCGTTTAAGGTTCGCCTGGACAGGCTGGAAGCGGCTGTGTTAAGTGCTACAAAACAGTCACTCAGGGTTTTCAAACCGGCTGTGAAGATTCAAGAATCACTGGAGAGCTTAATTGAACAGGAAAATAGCGAGGTTCAGTTTATACATGCAGATCAGCAGGGAGATGCAGACTGTCACGAGTTTTCGAATGGGTTAAATCGTGCTGTGCTGGTGGTGGGGCCCGAAGGTGGCTTATCGGAGCGGGAGCGAGGCTTATTAACTCGAAAAAAAGCTTATAAGTTGCGCCTGGGCGATTATCGCCTCAGGGCTGAGACGGCCGCTATTGTAATGGCCGCAATATTCGGGAACTCTCATGAAGTCCGGCTATGAGAGTGTATGACGTACACTCTCCGATAACCATCACATTCTGTCTGCGTCAAGACTATGGAGTTGAACTGGCGTAGCCTGCTGTGATTTTCTCAACTTCATCCCAAAGCTTCATCGCTTCAGTAAGAGTATCGTTAAAGTAGTCGTTCGTAATTGGGTAAAATTTCTCACTTCCCCAAACCTGACGCGCCATTTCTGCCTTCATCCGTCCCAGGTTTATCCAGAGGAGTTCGTTGTATTTATCCTCTGAAATGAAAAGTTTTTCATCTTTAATTTTTGGATTCTCGAGCGAGTTGTCAAATTCCAGCCCATTCTCTTTCATCTTTGAAAGCAGCTGGCTTTTATCTTCTTCGCTCCACTCAAAGTCACTTCTGTAAACCTCAAAATTATCTTCCCATGTTTCACGAAATGAGTCACCTTTTTCATCGAGATAGTTGCGTACAAAATCGAACTCAATTCTGTTTGCCAGCATGAAATTAAAAACTTCACCTGAGATTGATGTGTCCTCCTGAACAACGAAATCGGGAACAATGCCGCCTCCACCAAAGACAGTTCTGCCGGATCGGGTTGTATACCGAAGTGAATCGGGTATGTCGTCTTTAAAAGAATTTGCATCCACTGATGCATCGGAAGTTCTGTGGTAGATTTCGTAAGCGTAATCCTCGCTGCTTCCGTCAAATGGTTTCTGTATAAGCCGCCCGGAGGGTGTGAGATATCGCGATATCGTCACTCGGATATTGCTGTTATCTATCAATTCGTACTGCTGCTGAACAAGTCCCTTTCCGAATGTACGTCGGCCTACAACAAGACCTCTGTCGTGATCCTGAATTGCGCCGCTGACAATTTCACTTGCGGATGCTGATCCCTGATTTACCAGCGTAATAACCGGCATATCTTTGAGTAGTCCATCTCTGCGTGAATCCACTTCGGAGTTGAAGCGTGCGTGCCTGCTCTCTGTAGAAACCAGCCGTGTTCCGCGTGGAAAGAACTCTTCTGAAATTGCAATTGCCTGGCTCAGATAGCCGCCCGGATTGTTTCGCATATCCAGAACAAGCCGTTCCATCCCTTTCTGGTTTAGATCGTTAACAGCCGTTAAAAATTCATCGTGCGTGGTAGCTGCAAACCGGTTAATCTTGATATAGCCGGTTTTGTCATCAAGCATGTAAAAAGTATCGAGCGTAGTGATTGGAATATCATCCCTGACAATTCTGTACGTGATAGGGTTATTGCTTCTTGGCCGGAGCACCTCAATTTTTACTTCAGAACCTTTTTCGCCACGCAAACTTCTCATCACATCTTCGTTGCTAAACCCAACGGCACTGCTGTCTTCAATCTTAATGATTCTGTCGCCTGACATGATGCCCAGCTGGTCACTTGGCCCGCCCGAAATTGGCGAAATAACGGTGATGGTATCTTGAATAATATTGAACTGAATTCCAATCCCCTGAAATTTCCCCGCAAAGTTTTCCTGTATTCGATCGCTGTCTTCAGCCTCAATATAAACGGAATGTGGATCGAGCGTCTTCAGCATCTCACGGATAGAGCGCTCCGTGAGTTTGTTCATATCCTTATCTGGGTAGTTATTGGCTACAAAAAGATATGCATCCTCAAATTTATTATAGGAATCCCTGAGGTTCGCAATATTTAGATTAGAGAATGTGGTATCAATAGGTGTGTTTTCAAGGGCAAGAGTAGAGTCTTCCATTGCCTGAACCATCCCTATGATACTACGTTCAAAGAGTCGGTCTAAATTTGTGTCTCCAAAATAATTATCCATGACTCTGCGCTGTACCTGCATATATTTATGCAGGTTTTCGCGGTCAGTATCATTGTTTATAACAATATTATCGGCTCCGGCAAGCCAGATCCCGGATAATAAAAGGAGGATAACTAACTGCGGAGCAAGGAATTTTTTGAGAGACATAAATGATATTTAGTTTTTCAGTGTAAAACGGCTTAGATCAGGTGTCGTTGCTTATAGTAACCAACGCGAGCTGAAAACGTTTCCTTATAATTTAATTTTACAAAATAAAGTGGCTTAAATCTTTGTCTTTAACAAGCCCTGATAGCTGTTTGTTTACGTACGATTTATCGATATCGATAGTTCCGCTTCCGATGTCGTCTGGAACGGCAAACAGGAGTTCTTCAAGGAGAGAGGAGAGTATCGTGTGAAGTCTTCTCGCACCGATGTTTTCAACCTGCTGATTTACTTCAGCCGCTATTTTGGCGATCTCACGGATCGCTTCTTCATTAAAGTTAACCTCAACGCCTTCTGTCTTAAGCATCGCCTGA
Organism: uncultured Rhodohalobacter sp.; assembly: GCA_964644975.1. Lineage (GTDB taxonomy): Bacteria > Bacteroidota > Rhodothermia > Balneolales > Balneolaceae > SW132. The sequence continues at coordinate 1,186 of CAZXYQ010000153.1, read as the reverse complement.
TATTGCTTGGTGAGGGCGTTTTTTGGAACCGTAAGGATATTGTAAAAATCTTCTTCGGTGAGTGAATCGAGTTCCACGCGAATTGGGAAACGTCCCTGCAGCTCAGGAATTAAATCGGAAGGTTTTGATACGTGAAACGCACCTGAGCCTATAAACAAAATATGATCGGTCTTAACAATTCCGTGCTTAGTTGATACGGTACTTCCCTCCACAATAGGGAGCAAGTCGCGCTGAACACCCTGGCGGCTCACGTCGGGCCCGCCTTTTCCTTTACCGCCGGCTGAACTTTCAGCTACCTTATCAATTTCGTCAATAAAAACGATGCCCTGGTTCTGAACTCTTTCGAGTGCCTCCTGAACTGCGGCTTCATGGTCAATCAGCTTTTCAGCTTCCTGGTCCAGCATAATTTCTCTTGCTTCACTGATGGGCATACTGCGCTTCGACTTTTTGCCGCCTTTTGCCATATTGCCAAGCATGTCCTGCAGGTTAAATCCCATCTCCTCCATTCCCTGCGGGCCAAATACCTGCATCATGGGAGTTTTCTTGGAAGCTACTTCAATTTCGATGTTTCGGTCTTCGAGTTCGCCATTCTGCAGTTTTTCGCGGAACCGTTCTCTGGTCCTTTCATTGAGCTCTTCGTCAGAGGCGCGATCGGGATTAAATCCAACTTCACCGCTGGTGGAATTACTCGTTGATTTTCTTGATTTAACCGGGGGAATCAGGGTGTCCAGAATTTTATCTTCAACAATTATTTTTGCTTTCTCTTTAACCCGCTCCTGCATTTCAAGCTTCACGATATTGAGGGAAATGTCTGTAAGATCACGAATCATCGATTCAACATCGCGGCCAACATAACCCACTTCGGTAAACTTAGAAGCTTCAACTTTAACAAAAGGAGCACCGGATAACTTGGCAAGTCTACGGGCTATTTCGGTTTTCCCTACCCCGGTAGGCCCAATCATCAGGATGTTATTTGGAATAATCTCTTCGCGAATTTCAGGTTCGGAGTTGAGCCGGCGCCATCGGTTTCTCAGTGCAATAGATACAGATCGTTTCGCCTCTTTTTGGCCTACGATATATTTATCGAGCTCAGCTACAATTTGTCGTGGTGTTAATCCTTGTTGTTCTATCAGTTCCATGGGTGCTACTCGAGTTCTAAAATGGTCAAATTATGATTTGTATAGAT
>CAZXYQ010000152.1:0-6123 GCA_964644975.1 uncultured Rhodohalobacter sp. | reverse complement strand
TTCGGTCGGTAAAACGCAGATCACCATCGTTGCCAAAGACAAAATTGCGAATAGGAACGGAACTCATCTGATCCATAAGCCGCATAATAACATCTTCCTCTGCCTGCATCATTTCACGAATTACCCGTGGATTGGCAACCTCTTCAATGTAGTCCTGATCAAGAAGATCTTTGTAGATTCCGTTTGTTACGTAGATATCATTGTGGCCATTGAGGTTATAATCGGCCATCAAAACGGCCCAGCTCCAGTCTGTAGAGTACGTATCAGTGAGCCTCCCGATTTCAGAAAATTCTCCGTCTCCCCTGTTCAGCTGGAGTGTGTTACGTGTAAACTTATGGTGAAATCCCTTCTCCACATTTTCGGCGTACTCACTCCACGATTCTATCGTCATTTTAGATTTCAGGCGATCTTCCCGGTGCGGAAGCATATCGGAAACGTAAATCTCGGGCCAACCGTCGTTGTTCATATCCGCGATATCAGAACCCATAGAGCTGAAACTGAGGCTGCGAATTTTATCCGTGAGTGATTCACTGAACGTGCCATCACCGTTATTGATGTAGAGATAGTCCCTTTCAAAGAAATCGTTTGCCACATATAAGTCAGGCAGACCATTTCGGTTTACATCCCCTACAGTGGCGCTTAAACCAAATCCAATGATACTGCTGAAAATTCCCGCCTCTTCTGTGACATCCATAAAGCTGTTGCCATCATTTCTGTATAGTTTACTGGCACCCTCCAGGTCCGGCAGTTCCCTTGATTCACCGGAAACATCACCATAGCCGCCAACCGGGCGAAATGAATTGTTGATCAGGTACATATCCATCAAGCCGCTTCCGTTGTAATCAAAAAAGACAGCTTGGGTTGAAAGGCCTATATCATCAACGCCGAACTCCCGCGCTTTCTCATCAAAGGTTCCATCTCCGTTGTTGATGTAGAGACGGTTATGACGATCGTCTCCCTCCGGAGGTCCGGATAGTGTTACAAATATATCAAGCAGGCCGTTACCATTGATATCAACGAGGCTCGCGCCGGTTGACCAATATCCGTCTGAGCGCAGGCCTGCAGTCTCCGTAATATCCTCAAACGTATAATCGCCCTTGTTTTCGTAAAGCCTGTTTGACGTCATATTCCCGGTAAAGAAAAGATCCGGTAGCCCGTTGCCGGTTAAATCTCCCACGGCAATTCCTCCTCCGTTATAGAAATTGCGAAAGATGTACATATTGAACTCCTCTGTGGGAGAAAGAGTGTTTACAAAATCTACTCCGCTCATTGATGGAGAAATAGATTGGAACAACGTATTCTGAGATTCTTCTGAAGAACAAGAATAGAGAAGAGCTGAACTGATTAGTAGTATGAGCAGTGGATAATTGATTTTCATAATTAGAAAACTGCGAAAACCGATATAAAATTGTGTGAACGTTGTTGATGAAGCGGCAACAATAAATGCTTTTGACAGATATATAAACTTATATTTTCATCATCAATTCAACACTAAAAATTGTTTCCATAAAAAAAAAGGAAACAGATGAAATTCATCTGTTTCCTTTGATAGTGATAATTGAAAGTTTTAATTAGTAACCCGGATTTTGATTTAGGTTAGGATTCGCATTGATTTGATTTTCAGGGATAGGAAATACGTTTCTAAAATCTTCAGAAACTGATTTTTCCCACCATGAATCATTAAAGCGAGTAGCACCTTCGTTTCCATCAAAACGGATTAGATCCTGTCGACGCCAAATCTCCATATAGAGTTCTCTTCCTCTTTCTGCAAGAAGATTTTCCGCATTCAGGGGTATATTGCCTACATTTCCAACACGACCATTTTGGCGAATCATATCAAAATACATATCTCCGCCGCCATTTATTCTCCATTCGGCTTCTGCTCGCATAAGAATGACATCGGCATATCTCATGACTGGAAAGTCATTATTGAGATTAGGCGTAGCACCCTGCTCATATTCAAACTTATTAAATCGAGCACCGGCTAACCTAAAGGTTGGATACTCTTCTGCAGATTCCATGTTTATGGCAGGAATAAACGGATCTAGATCCAGAGGTGGATTACCGGCTGTTCCGGGATCAGTGATTACTACACCGGCCGGTGTAGTTTGTACGCCAGCCATTAAACCATTTCTTCTTGCGTCATCTTCATCAAATGAGTTGTAAAACTCAGCAAGAGTAGCATATCCATTCCATGGCTGATCCTGGAAATTAAATTGCTGCTGCTGTTCATAGTGAAGTGTCATCTGGTGCATATTGAAACCAGGGTTAAACACTTCGTCATAGGGAATAGCAAAAATCGTCTCTGACGAATTTGAATTATTCGTGGAGAAATTATTGAAGAAGTTTGACTCCAGTGCGAATTCACCTGAATCGATAATGATGTCGAGCTGATCACGGGCGTCTTCCCAGCGTTGTGTACCTGTATACACTTCAGCGTTCAAGTAAAGTTTAGCAAGTAGAAAATGCCCTGAATACTGGTTTAATCTACCATAAGCACCGGCTACATTATCATCTAGTGACCCTACATTGTCAAGCAATTCTTGCTCGACAAAAGCAAATAACTCATTTCTACCTGTCTGAAAATCAGAATTATTTGGAGGATTACCTTCCACAATAGTGAAATCTTCAATGATGGGTACATTTCCAAATGCATCTAAAAGGAAGTAGTAATAGAAAGCACGCAGTACTTTAGCCTCCGCAATAAAGCTATTGGCTAATTCTGGATCTACAACTCCTTCATCACGAAGCTGCTCGAATTGAGAAGCAATACGACTTGTAGCGTTGACTCCTCCAAACAGGTAATTCCAGGTTCCGTTGGTTGGGCCATGATCAACACCAATTGTGTGTCGGTGCGTATCTAACCAGATACCACCATCAAACCAGTCACCACCACGACGTGGAATAACTGTTTCATCAGTGGATATTTGCGAAAGTGCAAAAAATCCACCATGATTTTGCCATCCTGAGAGAACAGCATACCCTTCACCAAGTGCAGAGACAAACTCCTCTTCACTTTCCAGTGATGTTAATGAGCTGGGAGTGCGTTCTGTAAGATCTGTACAAGCCAGACTAAACAGGAACAATCCACCTGTTATTATTAATAGTTTAGTTGAAAGTAGTTTTTTCATAATTCTTATATTTTTCTTTAGTGCTAGATGCTGATGATTAAAATCCAATATTTACACCAAATACGAGTGATGTTTGAGTAAACCATTGATTTCGTCTTTCAATTCCGGGTGCGAGTGCAGCCAAAGGACCACCATCGGCAAAACCTGCATTATCTGAGGGGCCTGCATCGGAATAACGTACTTCAGGATCAACACCAGTATAACTTGTGATTGTCCATAAATTGTTACCTGCCAAAGAGAATCGGAGATCTCTTATTGGAGCATTTTCAGATAGATTGAAGTTGTAACCAATAGAAAGGCTTTCAAGTCTTATGAAAGAAGCGTCTTCTACTTGTAAGCTTGAAAATCGAGGACTTCCTCTTAATTCTGAATCGAGGATTTTATCTGAAACATTCCAGGTACCCGCCTGTACAGATGAGTTATAAAACACATCGTAGGTATTTACCAAATCATGTCCGAAAGATCCTCTCCAAAACATGTTAAAGTCCCAGTTTCCGAAATTAACAGTGTTATCAAAGCCAAGGTTAAAATCAGGAAGACCGTTTCCAATAACCTGATCATCATCACTTGTCAAATCATCACCACTTACAATATTTCCATCTATATCAAAGAATTGTGCGCTGCCGTTACTAGCAACACCGGCAAATTTAGGCCCCCAGATCTCTCCAATGGGTCTACCTTCCTGAACACGAATAATTTGAGTGTCATTAAGTCCTGGAGCACCCATATTTGAGATTAGTGCTCTTTCGCCAAATTGAAAATCTCCGGATGAAAGTGACTCAAGAGTTGCATTATTGGTAGAAAATGTAAGTCCTGTGATCCATGTAACATTTGCATTTTGAACGGCTGTGTAGTTCAACAAAGCTTCAAAACCAACATTACTGATCTCTCCAATATTCACCCACTGCGTAGGAGCGAGGTTTGGAGGTACGGGAACCTGGAAATTGAGAAGCAGATCTTCTGTTCTTGCATCGTAATAGTCTAATGAACCTGTAAGACGGTCACTAAAAAATGCAAAGTCGATACCTGCATTAATTTCTTTCTTAACTTCCCATCTCAGATCTGGATTTGGGTTCGCTGATGGTCCAAGAGATGGAAGATAGTTACCATCAACCAGGAAGCTTGATCCCTGAGAAAACTGTAGCTGTGAAATCCCATCAAACGGTGGCTGCTGTCCCGTTTCACCATAACTAACACGAAGTTTTAACTCGTTGGCTTGTGGAATATCAATCAAGTTTGTCAACTCAACACCGGCACTGGCAGCGAAGAAATTTCCCCACTTGTTACCGGGTCCAAATCGAGTTGAACCTTCACGGCGAAATGTACCTGATAAGAAATATGTGTTTTGGAACGTAAGATTTGTTCTTCCGAAGAAAGCGATAAGTTTACTTTCGTTTCTGAAACTAAAAACGTTACCAAGACCTTCATTAAAGTCTCTGGAGAAACCCAGGTTATTATAAAGAAAAGTATCAGATGAGAAATCACCGCCTTCTGCACCTTGTCCTTGTCCTTCAAATTCCTGATAGGTATAACCGGCAACAGATTCTACATTAATTGCATCGAATGACTTTCTGTAGTTAACGGTTGTTTCAATTAGTTCATCACGATTTGAGTTCTCTTCTCTAATTGCCAATCCAGTTCTACCGGCTCCTCTAAATCTAAGATCTCTGGAGTAATACTGTCCAGTCAAAAAGTTAGCTCTTTCTCGAGAATAAAAAACAGATGCGCTTAAACCATCCACTATATCAGAGAAATCATACATTCCCCTTAAACTCATAGTGAATCGGCTGGATTCGACATCAAATGTGGTTAGTTCGTTAATAGCTACCGGATTGAAATTATCAAAACCGGTTGCTCTAAAAAACGAGCCGTCTGCATTGCGAACAGGTGCAGTTGGGTTGAAAGTTGTAGCGTATCTAAATACTTCTCCCAAACCAATTTGTTGGTCTCTGTTTGTGACAGAAAGGTTACCTGTAATTGTTAAACGATCGTCTAATGCTCTATGAACTAAATTTAATCGAGCATTCAATCTGTCATTACCCGATCCCTTTTGGATACCTTGTACTTCCCGATAGTTACCGGAAACACGGTACGAAGTTTGTGCATCACCACCGGATACAGCTAAACTATGAGATTGAGTGTAGGCATTTTGTGTTACTTCTTCCCAAAAGTCAGAAGAGGAACCCAAATCATCAATAGTAATACCGCGTTCGGGCAAACTTCTATATTCATCAGCTGTAAGAGTTTCATATCGGTTAGCTACAAATGAGTTTGATAATTGTCCAGTGTAATTTACTGAAATTCCGTCTTCTGCTGCAGCTCCTCCCGATTTAGTGGTGACAAGAATTACACCACTGGCACCACGGGTACCATAAATTGCAGATGCGGATGCATCTTTTAGTACTTCCATTGACTGAATGTCATTCGGATCAACTGACTGAAGATCAGCTCCCGGAACACCATCAATAACAATGAGTGGCTCCTGGTTTGCACCAATCGTGGAAAGACCTCTTAACCGAATTGTAAAACCTGCATTAGGGTCTCCACCGGGACGCGTAATTTGGAGTCCGGAAACTTTACCCTGCAGAAGAGATTCTGCATCGTTTATGTTACCTCTGTTAAACTGGTCAGCTGAAACGCTGGCAACGGAACTGGTAATCTCACGGCGATCCTGTACGCCATACCCTACTACTACAACATCATCAAGCAGCTCCATATCCGGGGCCAACTGTACATTTATTTCGGTTCTTCCATCAATCTGAATCACTTGCGGGTTATATCCGATAAATGAAAAGCGTAGTTCATTCAGTTCCTGAGGAACACGAACGCTGTATTCACCTTCAATATTAGTTGTTGTTCCAATAGTTGAACCGGTAAGTGCTTCTGATCCGGGAACGGTTATACTAACACCCGGAAGCGGGCTGTTATCTTCTGCGTCTGTGACGACACCTGTGATTGTAACCCTATCCTGTGCGATAGAATCTGCAAATCC
>CAZXYQ010000151.1:0-6126 GCA_964644975.1 uncultured Rhodohalobacter sp. | reverse complement strand
AGGCCCGTGTTCCTTCTTCTGCCAATAAAAATTTACCTATTATATTGTAATATAATATAAAAAATGGTTTTGCCTTCTGTTGAATTGATATCAAGTGATCCCTCTGTCACCTTGTTCAACACCAATAGCACGAATGGATTTCCTGATAATTGAACGCATAATTTTTTCGATGTCCAGGCTGCCGCCAAGAGTGATACGAAATGACAAGATGATTGGATGGCTCAAACATGGATATTCAATCCATCAAAGCGGGGCTTTTTCAACAAAAAAACCGGATCAGCTGATTGCACTCTTTGAAAGTACAATCAAAACTGTCCGGTTTTAAAGGTTTTGTATTTATTACAGGACCTCAGGAATCAGATTATTTACACAGTTGCCTTTATTTTAGGTCCGGCATTGATAATCGCATCGCTGCTCTCACTTTCAAACTTCTTAAAGTTTTTAGTAAAGAGTTTCCCGAGTTTTTCAGCCTGGTTCTCGTAGGCATCTTTGTCATCCCAGGTTTGTTTTGGAATCAGAATTTCTGATTTCACATTAGGGCATTTACTCGGAACCTCAAAGCCGAAGACATCGTCCGTTACCGTTGGAACATCATCCAGCTCGCCGGAATGAATTGCGTTGATGATTGACCGTGTGCTCTTCAGGTCGATCCTGCTTCCCGTTCCGTAAGCACCGCCAGTAAGCCCTGTGTTTACCAGCCATGCGTTTGAACCGTGAGTACGCATTTTCTCAGCCAGCATTTCGGCATACTTGCTTGGTGGCCATACCAGGAATGCGGCTCCAAAGCAGGCGGAGAAGGTGGCCTGTGGCTCGGTAACTCCCATCTCAGTCCCGGCTACTTTTGCCGTATAACCGCTGATGAAGTGATACATAGCCTGTTCGGGCGTCAGCTTACTTACCGGTGGCAGCACTCCAAAAGCATCATATGCCAAAAAGATAATGTTTTTTGGATGTCCTGATATACAGGGAATTTTGGCATTATTGATGTATTCGATGGGGTAGGATGCCCTGGTATTTTGCGTAATGCTGGTATCGGTAAAATCAACTTCCCGTGTATCAGGGTCGTACCCAACATTTTCAAGAACAGTTCCAAATTTAATGGCATCGTAGATTTCCGGTTCGTTTTCCCTGGAGAGATTGATCGTTTTTGCGTAACAGCCTCCTTCTATATTAAAGACACCATCATCACTCCAGCAGTGCTCATCGTCACCGATTAGTTTTCGGCTGCTGTCGGCGGAAAGAGTGGTCTTGCCAGTTCCTGAAAGGCCGAAAAAGAGGGCCACATCTTCATCTGACTCACCTTCATTGGCCGAACAGTGCATCGACAATACATCTTTTTTCGGCATGAGGTAGTGCATGACGGTGAAAATTCCTTTTTTCATCTCGCCCGCATACTCTGTTCCAAGGATGACCATGCTGTTGGTTTCGAAATTAACATCCACGCTGGCATCGGAGGTCATCCCTTCGGTAAATGTGTTGGCAGGAAACTTACCTGCGTTGTAAACAACAAAATCGGGCTCACCAAAGTCTTTAAGCTCCTCTTTGGTTGGTCGAATCATCATGTTATGCATAAACAGACCGTGATAGGGTCGTTCAGCAATGATTCTGACTTTCAGACGATAATTAGGATCCCATCCGGCAAAGCCGTCTATTACATATAGACGCTCACAGGTATTCAGATAATCGGTTGCTCTTTTGTGGTTGATTTTATAAGTGTGCTCATCAAGGGCGATGTTAATATCTCCCCACCATATCTCGTCACTGATGCCCTCTGTTTTTACAACTCTCTTATCGGCCGGGCTTCTACCGGTACGTTCTCCGGACCGCACAACAAGTGCGCCGTTGTCTGTAATGACGGAACCGGGATCGTATTTAATAGCATCCTCATAGAACTTTCCCGGTGCTGGATTCCTGATAATATCTTTAACTTTAATTTCATGTTTTGAAAGATCGAAGGTCTGTTTTTTCATTGATTTCTCGCTTTTTATGTGAATGATTGTCAATCACTTATAAATACAAAAATGAGGTGAATTTTTCATTAAGAAATCAATGATACTCATAGAATTTATCTATAATTTAAGGAAGCGCTTTTATATAGGGTTAATGAAATTATTCTTTATTTCTATCTGCAAAAAAAAAAATAATCAAGCTGCTGTGGTTTAGGTACTCTGTAGTTTTATTACAGAAACGTGACAGAATCTTTTCGCAGGTTTTATCACACTTAATGTTACATGTTAACTACAACAAACTTTATTGAGAGTATGAAAACATTCGACCACATTATTTTGGGAACTGGACAAGCAACCGGAACACTGTTGGGGAAATTGATTCCAACCGGAGATTCTATAGCCGTTATTGAGGGAAGCAAGGTAGGTGGAAGCTGTGTAAACTACGGTTGCACGCCTACGAAAACGATGGTGGCCAGCGCCCGGGCCATCCATCAGGCACGGAGAGGTGACTTTTTTGGATTTTCTACCGGCGAATTAAGCGTTGACTACGCCCGCATACGTGAAAGAATGAACAAGATTCGGAACGAGTCAAGCGAAGGCCTAGAAGGATGGATGAACGGAGCTGATAACGTGACACTGATCAAAGAGTGGGGGGAATTTTCCGGGCCGAGAACGATTCAGGTCGGTGATCAGGAAATTGAAGGAGAAAATATCTATATCAACACCGGGACGAGGCCGTCTGTACCGCCGATTGATGGCCTGGATAGCGTACCGTGGATGGACAGTGCCCGGTTGCTTGCTTTGAAGGAACTGCCAAAACACCTGGTCATTATTGGAGGGGGTTATATAGGGGTGGAGTTCAGTCAGATCTATCGCAGGTTTGGTTCAGAGGTGACGGTTATTCAGCGCAGTGCACAGCTCATGCCGGGAGAAGATGAAGACGTTGCATCGGCTATTCAGGAGTTTCTGGAAGAGGAGGGTGTGAAGGTCCACTGTAATTCGGAAGCAAAGCAGGTAAAAGGTGAAGATGGAAGAGTTGAAGTAATCCTGAAGTCGGGAGAAAGAGTCAATGGTTCGCACCTGCTGGTTGCCGCCGGCCGCCGTCCCAACAGCGATACCATCAATCCGGAAGCTGCGGGTCTGAAGCTGGACAAACGGGGATTTATACAGGTGGACGACTACTGCCGGACCGGCGTGGACGGGGTCTTTGCCGTGGGTGATGTGAACGGTGAAGGCGCATTTACGCACACATCCGTCAACGATGCGGAGATCGTGCTCGACTTCCAGGACGGGGGAGACCGGGCAATTTCAAAACGTACAACTGTGTACGGACTTTTTACTGATCCGCCGCTGGGCCGGGTAGGTTTAACGGAGAAAGAAGCGGTAGAGCAGGGATACAATCTACTCAAAGCTACAAAGCCGATGAGTAAAATCAGCCGTGCAAAAGAGATGGGAGAGACCAGGGGATTTGCCAAACTGCTGGTGGATGCCGACACGGATTTGATTATCGGTGCATCCATTCTCGGCTCCGGCGGGGATGAAGTCATCAATATGTTCGCCGCTATCATGCACAGCAATATTCCCTGTCAAGAATATCGGAAAGTGGTGCTGGTGCACCCTACAGTTTCGGAGCTTATGCCCTGGATTTTGGACGGGCTTGAGAAGGTGAATTAGTTCAAAACCTTGCAGATGCTCAGGCTTGAAGTGCTGGGCGCAAGGAAAACCTTCAAGCGTTCTGCAGGCCGGCAGATCCTTGATGCGTTTGACCCGGCGTAAGGTTCAAGGGTCAATGTGCAGGGGGGTACGGAAGTCAGGAGTTTGATATAAACCAATTTATTGCGTAATTGCGACTCCATGTAACGAACTCTATTGATTATGCGAACCTGCTTTTTTTATTTGACCTGCCTTTGCTCCATTTTTATGATTAACTCTTGCGGTGAAACAAATGGTGAATCGGCATTCACAGCTATTACCGGAGCCACTGTTATTGATGGAACCGGATCAGAACCGATTTTAAACAGCGTAATTGTGCTTCGGGATGAGAGGATTGACTGCATTGGCACTAGTGGCGATTGCAATGTACCTGAAGATGCAGAAATCATTGACGCCGCCGGTAAATATATCACGCCCGGTCTGGTGGACACCCACGTCCATTTTTTCCAGTCAGGTTTCTTCGACAGCCGGCCAGATGCACTGGATATCACAGATACCTATCCGTTTCCGGAAGTTGTGGCGTACCAGCAGTTAAATCCTGAACGATATTACGATAGTTATCTCTGTTCCGGAATTACAGCGGTGTATGATGTGGGAGGTATGAGCTGGTCGATTGGACTGCAGGAATCAGCAGAGATGAATCCATTTGCACCTCATGTGGCCGCATCCGGATCACTTATAACACCGGTACAGGGGGCTCCATTTGATTTGCCTTCAGACAAAGTATTAGTTCCCCTGAATTCTGAAGAGGACGGTATCAAAACAGTTCAGTATATGTCGGCTCTTGGAAGTACAGGTATTAAATTCTGGGGGTTAAGAGCTGATGATGAAGCTTATATGAAAAGGGTAGAGGCAGCTGCTGAAGAGATAAAACGTTTGGGAAATGTTATGATAGCTCACGCAACCACGCTTGAACAGGCCAAGGCGGCCCTGCGAAATGGAACAAAACTCCTGGTTCACAGTGTGAGCGACCGTGAAGTGGATGACGAGTTCATCCGGCTTGCATTAGAGAACGAGACGATCTACAATCCAACTCTGATTGTGAGCAGCGGTTATCTGTTGGCCTACAGGGCGGCTGCAGATATTGAGCCATTAGAAATTGTAGACCCAAATGGTTGTATTGATCAGAAGACACTGGATCTGTTGAATTCTGCATCTGATTTTATAGATCATCCGCAGTTATCGGGCGCACTTCTGGAGCGTATTCGAAATTTCAATCCACAAACCGGCCGGGTAAGTGATACGGACGTTCTTAATCTGAAGAAGGTGTATGAAGCCGGTATCCCAATTGCGGTTGGAACCGACGCAGGAAATCCCGGAACACTTCATGGAATCTCTATATATGAAGAAATGGAAGCGATGCAGGCTGCCGGAATCTCTGCGTCTGACCTGATCGTTATGGCAACCCGGAACGGAGCGAAGGCTATGCAGCGCCTGGATGATTTTGGGACTTTGGAAACTGGCAAAATGGCCAACCTGATTCTGCTTGATGATGATCCCTCGGAGGATATCTACAACATGCGTTCGATAACGCACGTGATGATAAAGGGAAACATAAGGCAGGTTCGATCAAAATAGTTCTTGTACTTTTAGCATCCAGAACATTGCGCCCTGAGCCATTAATCTATTCCTTCAACGAATAGTCAACCGCACACTGTATAATGATTTCGATCGTATCAAACAGTTTGATCCGGGTATCAGATTGATTGATAGCCAGCGGTATTTCGGTGCAGCCCATTACTACGGCTTCAGCACCGCGGGAATGATAATTTTTGGCGATATCCATCAAAACTGAGCGATCATCTGCGCTTTGGTTGCCACCCATCACGTTTTTTATCACGGCATTCAATTTTTTCTGCTGCTTTTCATTGGGTGCCATCACATTAATTCCGTACTCCATAAATGAATCCTGGTATAGATTCAGCTGGCAGGTGCTTTCAGAGGCAAACAAACCCACCTTTTTATGAGCAGCCTGCCGAACCTGTTTTCTCGTCTCCTCGATGATGTTGAAAATCGGGATATCGACCGAAGATTGCATCTCATCATAAAAATAGTGTACGGTGTTGCATGCAATGATAATCAGCTCACTGCCGGCTGACTCCAGTTTCTTTACCCCATCGATCAGCTGATCGGTGACCAGTTTTTCATTAACAATTCCGGTTTCATTAAAACCGAATAGCGGAAGATTGTAGATGAACATGGGAGCATAGTCGGTGTCTTGTTCAGCACCGTACTCCTGCTGCATATATGTGATCATCTTTGCATACAGGTTTGACGATGCTTCCGGCCCCATGCCACCCAGCACACCAATAAGTTTGTTTGATCTGTTCATTCGTGAACGATTACGGGGAGATTTGTTGATAAATCCTTCTCAAAAGAACGAAAATCAATTGGAGATTAAAAGGAATTACCAATAGTGTCCTAAACATCAGAAAAATTTGCTCAAATCCAATTCTCATGGCCA
>CAZXYQ010000150.1:0-6172 GCA_964644975.1 uncultured Rhodohalobacter sp. | reverse complement strand
CGGTGAAGATCATCATGTGGTAGTACGCCAGCACCAGCGAAAAAACGATCAGGGTAACAAAGGAGAAAAGTGTGCTGAGGGTCTGCCCGGTTAAAAAGTTCTGGATACGGGCGTGGTCGCCCATACGCTGCATGATGTCGCCCACCATCTTGGTATCAAAAAAGGGCATGGGCAGCTTCATCAGCTTAATCAGGAAATCGGACAGGATGGAGATGTTGATGCGTGTGCTCATATGGAGCAGAATCCACGAGCGTATAAACTCCACTACGGTACGCCCGAAAAAGAGCATAAGCTGCGCCATCAGGATCAGGTAGATAAAGTTGATGTCGCGGTTCTGGATACCGATATCGACCACCGCCTGCGTCAGAAACGGGAAGATGAGCTGGAGGATGCTCCCGGCCAGCAGTCCCAGCCCAAGCTGAAACAGCAGGTTTTTGTAGGGCAGTATGTACCGAAACAGGATACCAAAGCTCAATCGGTTGCCGGTTTCTCCTTCCAGATCGTAAAAAGCTGGCGAGGTGTAGAACAGCAGTGCGATACCATAAGTCCCCCTTAACAAAGGGGGATTTAGGGGGATGTTTGATTCGTCCGAATGTTGATTTACAGGCACAGAGTTTCTAATCAACCACTGCTCAAGAAACTCCTCTTTTCGGTACGTCACCTTCCCCTTTGCCGGATCGGCAAGATAGACCTTGTCCCCTTTAATTTTATAGACCACCACAAAATGCACCTGGTTCCAATAGATCACACAGGGAAGCGCCGCCTCTTTCTTTAGCTGCTCCCAGGTTAATTTCGCCCCCACCGTGCGAAAACCAATCTCCTCGGCCGCCTCACTGATGCCCAGCAAAGACACCCCCTCCCGGTTAATACCACTCTTCTGGCGAAGAGTATCCATCGAATAACTTCGGTCGTGATGTTTGGCAATCATCCGCAGGCAGGTAGGGCCACAGTCCATTTGATCGTACTGGCGGTAGTAGGGGAATTTCTTCATCTACCTATTAATAATTTCAATTTTATGTTTAACAATCCGGTCGATCCCCTCATTTAAAATTCTTTCATGGGAATAAAAATATCCGTTCTTAACTGTAATCAATGGCTCACTAATAACAGCACGTTTCGAGCGATTACCGGGTATCATAAAACGTGCCAGTAGTTCACCATTCCTGTTTAGCACCCACCAGGTAAACTCAGTTTCACTCTCTGTGATGGTGGCCACCCAAAGTTTGCCCTTATCATCCAGCTCCATAGTGTGCAAAACCGGCCATGTGTCCGGAATTTCTTCACCTCTTATCATCCTGTGCTCATGATCTGCCATTTGGATTTGATCTATGGAGAAACTGCTCTTTTCAACCGGGTAATAAATCGCTTGTGTGTAGAGTCCATTTGAATCATATTTTTTTATCAAAAAATCTTCTGTCCACGCCGTGTAAAAATCTCCTGAACGGGTAATCGATACCAGGGAACTACGGTTGAAAGGTTTTGTAACAGGTATCGCCCACCCCTCGCGTTCAGGCAGGAAATATCGCACGTGCCTGTCTACTTTCAGAAGTTTCTCCGGATTTACAGTTCCATCTCTTTCGAGCAAAAAATAGTAAATGTGCCTGCCATCCATCTCTTCGTTTAAAGATGAGATACCTACCTCTAAAACCATCTCTCCATTTTCCAAAAGCACAAGGTCTGTTCCTCTTGCAATAGATGAAATTTGGTTTGCCCGGGTAGCCGCTTGAAGATTGATGACTTCTTCCCTGGTTTTTTCAAAACTATCCAGTGAGTATATAACAAATTTTTGAAGTCTTGGATCAAGAAGTATCAGCTCATTTTCTAAAATATCTATAGACCCAATTGCTTCGAACTCTCCGGGACCCTGTCCATAGCTGCCAATCGTTGTAAGGTAACTTCCGTCGGGATTAAAAACATAAACTCCCAGGTTCCCCGGTACTCCGGACACGATATACACTCTGCCAGAGTTGTCAACAGTAAATTCTGAAATATAACCACTCATAAAAACTTTATCGCCGGCTTCAAAAACTACTTCCTTAGTAACCTCCACGGTATCTGGTGTAACATTTAGGGATGAATAGACTGTCAGGTTGTCCAAATGTTTGATGGATTCAGGTATTTTCATATTGTCAACAGGTTGATGATGATTACAACCTTCTGCCAAAAATGCTAAAAACAGGCATACCCATTTAAATTCTACACGCATGTTCTATAAATAAAAAATAAGCGAGGAATATTTCTCGCTTATTTTGATTGAAGATTATTAAATTGGTGATTCACTCGGTTCTGTATCGCAAGGCTCGGCGTTAGAAAAATTTCCAGATCCACAGCTTTCACAACAATATCCGGTAATTGAATCATTTTCCTGATATTCCGTCTGGGCTGTGCCTACATCTGTACAAAAATCAGACCATCCAAAGTGTGTAGAATAAGCACGGCATTGTCCTGAACTACCCGCCATTATATGTTTCATTTCACTTCTATTTAGTATTTGCATTGTTTTATCCTCATTTAATTAAAACCCATTTTGCCACCCGGGGAGGTATGAGTTCTGAGACACCCCTGTTTGATCACTCAAACATTCTTCTGCTTCACTGATATTTTTTTTATGAAATCAGCAACTTCTTCATATTTGTTAATTCCCTCTCTTAATCGATGATTTCGGGCTTCGATTAACATATTCAATTGATGACATTTCCCGTCCAATTCGTACTGCACTTTTAACTTGATTTTTTTTACAACGGCCACTCAATTTTGTATGTGGTTCCAATATTCGGTTCCAGATAATAGGCATGCCGGCCATCCGGGGAGACAGTAAACCCCACCATAGATCCACTGAAGTCCAACGATATTCCTTCAATCTCAATCAGGTCAATCGTATTTCCATCTGCCGAAACCCTTGCAATTGTTAAAGGCTGATCGGCCGGCATATTCAGCAGTATTGCCACTCCCGATTCATTTGCATCCATCGCCCGGGCATGTATAAATCTTTGCCTGCGTACGTTGCTTCTTCCTGCCTCAATATTATGTTGTGCGATATGTTCAATAAGCCCTTCCTGGCCTGGAATATTGAGCTCTAACTCCCATACTTGTTCACCCGAATGGGTAAACTTTCCCAGCACACCGGTTGCCTGCTGAAGGGAGTAGATTGCATTCGAATTGCTGCTGAGAATCACCAAATTCAACATGATATCCGGGATTTCTCCCCTGGAATATGCTTGCATGACCTCTTGATTGTTGTATACTTGTACAAATTCTCCAACAGCTTTACCGAAGTATGACACATCACCGCTGTTTCGATCTGCTATGGCAAAAAGAGAACCGTTTCGACCACCGCTCGGAATAATTAGTTTATCTGATGATAGAGCATCAAGCGTAATCGGAATACTGAAATCTGAATCGGGATTTACCGGGTTCTCATTTAAAACCTCTTCATCCATCAGTTTGCCGTGGGCATCAAAGGTCAGGAATTTAAAACTGGTGTAGTCATACACCAGGTATTCATTTTTAAATGGCCAAAATCCTGTAATAGACTGAAGCTCACCCGGACCCCGACCATGATTTCCAAATGATAATAAGTGATTCCCTTCATAATCCACTTTTGTTATCTGATAATGTCCCAGGTCAACAAAGAATAGACCATCAGACACAGCTTTAATTGTAGTTGGTTTGCCAAGAAAGGGTGTATCTTCAGCACTCAAAAAAACATAGGTATTTTTGGCGAAATGTTTTGCAAAAGCCGTTTTCTTAATATCACTCTCAGCTTTACATCCGAACAGCAGGCATCCGAAACATAAGATCACAAGCCAATTTATATTAAGGGGATTAATGATATTTAATTTACAAACCATAAAATCATAGGTTTTAATTTTTTGTAAAATATAAAACACTTACTAATTAGGCCTTTATTACTCACCAAGAAATTTAGTTGTGAGTCAGTCATTTTTAAAATGGTTGCCTGGGTATAAGATCCGGGCAACCATTCATATATGAAATGTTAATAGCAATAAATACTAGGCGTCTCCCACGGTGGTACAACAATCACTAGTTACAGGAACACACCACATATCGTCTTGACATTCCCATTCTACACAATCACCATGTGAGGTATCATCACCAATACAGCCGTCGCAAAAGGAGCCACAACCGCTTCCACTACCCGCTATTATCTTTTTCATTTCATTTCTATTTAATTTTTCCATGTTAATTCTCATTTAGATTATACCCGTTTCACCTTTTGGCGGGGTACAGGTTAGAATGTAACCCCTGTTTGTTCGCTCAATCATTCTTATGCTTCACTGATATTCTTCCAATATCTGAATTCCCAATTACTGTACTTGTAGCGCTTTAATGTCATATGCATCTGCCAACCCGGGAATTAACGGAACCATATCCTTCATCCGGTATGCTGTGGGCAACTCATAGCCGTTCATAAACGTAGTCGGGGTTTTGGTGATGCCGGCCTGCTTTATCCAGCCGTAATGAGCCTGCGAATACTCCTTTAATTCTTTATCTGAAACGGCTCCATTTAAAAGATTTGAATCCGTGAATTTCTCTGTATCCATCACTTCATACCACGCTTCAATCAGTGCTTGTCCATTGGGCAACCCGTTGTTTCGTTGTTTTAAAGAGCCCAACCATGTTTTTAACAGCAACCCGCTGGTTTCTCCTTTATCCCCGCTTTTCAAAAACCGCAGGGAGAGGCTGACCTGCCCGGGGTAAATGCTCATCAGTTCCTTCGCCTGCTCCAGCTCATTTTTGCAGGGTCCGCAAAAAAGGTTTACTGCCATGGTTAGTTTAACCGGTGCATCCGGGCTGCCGATCAGAAAGTCATGTTCAAATGATGTCGTATCTACCTGCCTCTGTTTGTACAGCAGACTCGTAAATACTTCCGGTGAGTTTTTCAGGCGGGCAGCGGACATCTCGTTTTGCACCGCCCGGTTTTTTTGCTGAATCGTTTGTTTCAGCAGCAGAAGTGAGGAACCTGCCAATCCGAACAGCAGCAGATTCATAATGGCTTCCGGGAGATCTAATGCCATTGGATTCATCAACCCGGAGTAGAAAACCTGCCCAAAGATGGATGCCTGCAGGGCCAGAATTCCGCTCACCACCAGACAAAGGCGGCACCACTCTTTAATTTTAAAGGCCTGCAGCCAGAGTGAATAGCCTATCATGGGCAGGGCTAATATACTCAACCAGCCTAAAATCGAAAGGAGGCTGTTGCCCGCCCAAAGCGGTACGAATATACCGATGGCAATAAGCTGAGCGGCAAAATAGCCCAGCGTCAGGTCCGAAAAGGTGATGAACCCGAACAGTTTTCCTTCCTCAGACCGAAGCACTTTTCCACAGCCGGCACCAGTTCCGGCGCTGCAGAAGCTTTCTACGGCTTGGTAGGTGATGCCCAGGTCTTTGGCAAAAAGGACGTAGCCTGTCACTACTCCGGCCAGTGCCGTAATCAGCAAAAAAAGCTGCGGCCAGGAAAAAGACAGCAGCAATGGAATCGTCACCAGCCCAACTACTGCAATCATCAAAGTTGAAGCAAAAATCTTAAAACGTTTCTCTTCCCCGAGGACTTTTGCATTCTCTTTATCGGCAATCTCCGCGGCAGGTTCCGCCTTGATCAGCACGCCGCTCCAGTTGTTCAGTTTCTCTTTGGCGGCTTCCAGATCTTTTACGTCATACACAGGAAAGAGCGAGCCACCTGCCGTATCGAGGTGCAGCAGGATCGGAAGGGGCAGCTCACTAAGGTTCTCTTTATTTACCCTTGCTACGGTGTGAGTAATGCCAAACTGCTGCAGGGTGTCGGCCATCGCCAAAATAGAGGGATAGTCCGGGTGGGAGGCGATCCTTTTCTTACAATACCGTACAGATATTGGAATGTTTAGTTTTGATAAATATTCTGTAATGGCTTTTTCCATTTGCCTGTTCTTGAGTCCTTGTTTTTTTGTACTCCTGAACAATAGAAAAAAAATCTCTATTCTCTTCCCTCATTATTTTGGGGGGTAGAATCATTTCCCAGCTCTCGTTTTTTCACTTTGATCAGCCACCGGCGAAGGGTTCCCCTTCCCCCTGTTTGCAATCTTTTTCCAATTCGGGTGATATGATTCTCCACCGTTTTTTCGGAGATATGGAGCGCACCGGCAATCTTTTTATTAGACTTGCCTTCCAACAG
>CAZXYQ010000149.1:0-6182 GCA_964644975.1 uncultured Rhodohalobacter sp. | reverse complement strand
GCGCCTTCGGTAGGCCAACTACCATCTTCACAACAGCATGTAAAAGAACAGTTGCCTTTACTTCAAGGCACACACCTGAGTTCGATTCTTAATCCTTATCAAAGTCCATCAAAAGTCCCATCCTTTCCAAGGAGGGGAGTCTCATTTGTTAATTTATGAAATCGAACTCAGGTTTCCAGTTCTCTTCTCCTTGCTCAAATCCATCAAACCACTGATTCCAGGCCAATCGCATCGCTTTTCCAAAGTGAGTACCGAAACGTATTCAATCGGTCAGTGGGGACTTTTCTACTTTACTTCGGAGACTATTTCTAAGTTCAGAAAGTGATTCAATAACTGTAGCGGGATCCATAACTTTATCGGCGTACTGCTCCTATGTTTCAACAACGAGATCAGGATGGCCGGCGTTGATCAGGAGGGTGGTTGAGTGTCGGCCCGCAAATATTTTCCGCATAGTATCCGCCAAAAGAAAACGGACAATCCCCATTTCTAGCGACGGAATTCTCGATTCAATTTTCTGAGTTCCCCTGATTATGCCTGCCTCTGTTTTACCCGATAAAGAGCTTTTGAACTGAATGAATATACTTCATTCGGTGAATCTTTTGAAGGTGGCACTCCCACCTGCAAGTCCTGATGAATGAATGAGGAGACATGTTAAACTCACCCCGATGATGGGGGAATTCAGCAAGAAAGTGGCTTTAAAAAGACATGAAGACGCTAAACCTGACAAATATTATAACTTCCTCATAAACCTGCAGACCGCTTAACCTTTTTTTTGCAAAGTCGATAAATGTATAAAACGAAAGGACAAAACCTGTTTTCTGAACTTTTACAAAGAATCATGCGTAATCCAAAACCTGTATGTAAGCAGCAATCCGTTAAAAACACATCCCCGCTACAGTTGGTAGTAAAGATGTGTGACTTGGTGATCCAGCCAATGTATTGTGAAGATGAGAAGGAAGTGAAAGACATACTTTCAACCTCAGGTACAGGTCTGAATTTTGATTATGATCCGGCCGATCAGCTGTTTTTTCATTACAGCCACTGCCAGGAACCGGCGCATAAAAGGGAAGTTAGTGATCCGTTGCGCGACACCTGGCAGAAATCTGCAAGCCAAAATGGTGTTTCTGTAAATGGTCAGAATTAAGCACAATCTACCAACATCAGCAGTTTAATTTTACCGTCATGAATTCAGTACAAAGTCTTTTTCGAGACAGTAACCCATACGAAAAGTTCGTGCAGCTTGCAGAGCTGACGCGACTTTCTGAAATGGGTATAAGCTTTCAGAATATCGGCACCCTGGTCATTGGCGACAAGGATACGCTGAATGAAGCTCTTGAACAGCAAGAGCGTTTTCTTAACGGGAATGAAGAGCAACAGCGTGAGATTTTCTAACAATCTTCAGCAGATTATTAAACAAGGTGATGCGCAATTTCATCAGGTGATGAGCCTTCGTGCATCCATGGAGTTTTAAGCAACAAAAAACAGTGAACTTGCTACGAATTACAGTATGAGCAACATGCAGCAACAACTTGAAGAACTTATTAACAGAAGCAGCAGTATACTCACTCAGCTTCACAACGACACACCTTCGATAGAGTTGGTACAAGAAACAGTGGACCGGCGAAATTCCAATATTCAACAGCTCGGAACTATCGCAGCTGAATTTAGAATTGACGCTCTGACCGATAAACAGCAGCAGCTGATACACTCACTTTTCGACCGTTTTGCAGATATAAATGAAAAAATTGAAGCAGCACTAAGAACAGAGCTCCTGCAGGGCAGAGAGAAACTAACATCGGCTACCATACAGCGGAAAGCTGAGGATAAATATCACGTTTTAGAAAAACATGACATCTCACATATTTAAGTAACAAACAGATAAAATTATGGGTGTCAACAATATATCAAACCACATTAACGGAAAAATTAACGGATCTGAGCCCACTGATGGCAACCAAAAGCCCTCCGAAATTTCGCTCAGTAAACCTAAAAACGGAGTTTCAGACATGGTTTCTATTGGCAACTTCAGTTCCGGTAAAAACGAAGTGCTTTTTGCAAAATTAGAGCTCGAAAAACTTAATCAAACATCGTTCGAAGAATTGAAAACAATGAAATCTAAAATCTCGGAATATCAGGCAGCCAAAGAAGTATCAGAGCAGGCTGCCAATGAAACCGAAATTGGAAAGTTGCTAAACAACCCTGATGTTTGGGGTGAAATAGCTTCTAAAATTCTAGACTAACAGACTAAAAACAGGTCTTATCGCTTAATAATCTTTTCAAAGCCCTCCCTGCATTATCGCAGGTCGGGCTTTTTTATGGCTTTCTCTTTTTTTATTAGTATCTGACCGTCAATTTGCTCATCCTTATGTCTGTTTATTTTAAATCCATTTTTATTTAGCATTTATTTTTTGACGTTAAATAAGTATCCTTGTTTTGATTCTATAGTCCCTGTGTGCAATCGAAAATCATTATTCCGGCAAAATTATTTTAAATTTTGCTGATGACCGAAAGATTTGATCATCTAAATATATTATGATTCACTTCTTTTGAAATCTGAAAGGTTTTCGGAGCAGCGGTCGGATTTTAAATCGTAATTGTTTATTGAACTGTTTATGAAAGGAAAAATTCTGTTGTTAGATGACGACAAACTGCTGCTTGGATTTATGGATGAACACCTTTCGATGAACGATTTTGATACAATCGCTTTCGACAACCCTGTTAAAGCCACGGAGTATCTGAAAGAGAACGAGGTGGACCTTGTTATCACGGATGTAAAAATGAACGAGATGACGGGCGATGAGATCCTCGCGTTTGTAAATAAACATCATCCCGACACCGGCGTCATCATGATCACCGGGTTTGGCAACATCCAGCACTCTGTGAATGCTCTTAGAAAAGGTGCTTACGACTATATTACCAAACCTTTCAAAGCAAAAGAGATCATCTTCAGAGTTGATCGCTATTTTAAAACTGATCCGGATGAAGTGGGTCCCGGAAAGCCATCGCAAAAATCATCAACACCGCGAAAAAAGGAACTTGAAAAGTCGGAGCATGTCAAACGGCTCAATAGGGAAGAGATCGACGACGATATGAAATTTGTGGGGAACGACCCCAACATTAAGAAGCTATTGCGGATACTTCCAAAAATTGCCCGCAACAATGCGCCGGTTATGATACAGGGAGAAAGCGGGACAGGAAAAGAGGTGTTTGCGCATCAAATTCACATCAACAGTGATCGTGCAAATGGACCCTATATCAAAATTAATTGCGCCAACCTGCCTACTGAACTTGTTGAAAGCACACTTTTTGGACATAAAAAAGGGTCGTTCACCGGGGCTATTGATGATCGAAAAGGTGCTTTTGACGAAGCAAACGGCGGTACGCTTCTGTTGGATGAAATCACAGAGATAGAGATAAATGTACAAGCCAAGCTGCTTCGAGTGCTCCAGGAAAAAGAGTTTTATCGTGTGGGAAGTCAAAAACCGGTCATATCAGATGTACGCATCATCGCTACATCAAACCGGAATATCGGCCAGGCGATTTCCGACGGTAGCTTCCGGGAAGATCTCTATTACAGGCTGAATGTCTTTCCCATCTCAATTCCTCCCCTGCGTTTTCGTAAATGCGATATCCCAATACTGGCCAACCATTTTGTGGAACGGTATGCCGGAAGGTATGAACTGGGGGATAAAACCATCAGTAAAGACCTTATGGAATACCTGATGAAGCAGGAGTGGCGGGGCAACGTACGGGAGCTCGATAATAAAATGCATCGGGGCGTGATTTTGTCTCACGACAGCAGCGAGATCACCGTTGAGCATATCGACAATCAGCTATTTTCCAACGTAGATGATGAGCTCAGCCGTGAAGTGCTGTCCGATATGCCGCTGATGTCCATTGAAGATATGGAGCTCCATATGATAAAAAAGACCCTTGAGCATACCCAGGGAAATCAGAAAGAGGCGTCAAAACTGCTCGGCATTTCAGACCGTACAATTCGAAATAAGCTGAAGAATCTGGATAAAGATTTTTAGGTTTGGGTGATTGGCTATTAGTTAAGTTATTTGATCGGTTTCTTGTTATAGATTGTAGATGCCTAAATGAGGTTAACACATCTAGTTAACGTGTAACTTATTGGTCGCCGTCAACGGCTACCATTTTTTTAGACATCAACCAACTTAACCACTACTGCAGTGTCATCGACAAAATGTCGTATAGCCCCGAAAGCTTTCGGGGTGAGTTTTTCGAAAAATCTATTCATGCTGGATCAATATATGATTCATGGATGACTCATCCGATGACTCTTTAGATAGCTCACCGTTGACACATCACTACCTGCTATACAACAACTACCCACTAACTCGCAATCAATTTGCGGGCTTTTTCGATTCGGTTTGTTTTGGAAAAAGCCACAATCAGCCGCCGCCTGTATTCATCGTCGTCGGAAAATTTCTTATATAGCTCTTCATAAATTTCAGATGCATAAACGTACCATCCATTCTGCATGAACATCGTCATGTAGTCATTAAGCTCCACGATCTGTCTGCCCGTCATTTTATCCGGGAACGCACTCTCAAAAATTTTCCCACAGTACATTATTGCTTTTTCACGTTTTTCAAGCTCTATCGAAAGCATCATCAAGCTTCTCAGTAGTTCTTTATCCGCAGCCTCCCCTTTGTCGGTATACATCTCTTCGAAGTATTCAAACGCCTCTTCTTTTTCACCGGCCTTCATTGCAAACTCACCCAGCTTGGCCAGTGTCTCCTTTTCACTCATTGCTTTATCAAACGAAGACCGGCTTGTCTCCCCCATCTGTTTGTGATACGCTTTTAACGCGATGTACGCATCAGACCAATGCTTATTCAGCTGATAGATTCGAAACAAAATCAGGTAAGGAACCCGCTGCGCCGGTTCTGCTTCAATCGATTTTTCTGCCAGATGAAGCGCTTTTGGCCATTTATACTGTTCCGTATAGCATTGGGCCAGCCCGTTCAACGCGCCTAGACGGTCGAAGGGAAGGAGTCGTTCTGCATTTAGAAGTTCCCTGTACTGTGCAGCAGCGTATACATACTTACACTCATCCATCAGCCGCTCACCCAGTACCAGGTACACTTTGGGAGAAACGTTTCTGGTTGACATTTCCATTTCTGGATCTACGTAGGATAGCCCGTCTGTTATTCGATCCAACACAATAGGCTGGTCGTACAGATGGATACCATTTTCCACGATATAATTGGTGCAGTCGGGCAAATTTCTGCCTGCAAACGGATTTGTTGCGCCTGCGTGCACCAGGCGCACCTGGTAGATATTTTTTACCGATTTTTCATCTTTACGTTTGATGCATGCCGGAACCCATGTGGCTGGATTCAGATCGCTCTCTTCCGGCAGACGATAAAACCGAAGCTCTTCTCCCTGTTCCAGGAAAAGAACCCATTCCGAAACGGCGCCGGACAACAGGCGATTCCAAACATCGGCTCTGCCCTCCTCCTCCGCATCAAATTGATACCATGCTATTGTTTTCTCAAGATTCACGGGCCGTGCCTGCGCTCCGGCTACAGTCAGCTTTGAAAACTCACGGGAAAGCATCTCCAGATGTTCTGAATCGAGAGATTCACAGTCTTCCATAAAATAGATACACTCCAGCCAGGAGTAATCTCGCCTGTACTCTCCATTCCTGTTCACCTTCGTTGATTCCATGGTTTTACCCGGGATATTTTTAAAATTAGTATCTAAGCCGTGTAGTTAATCTTATCTCTTAAAGATCGTCGAGCAGTGAATTGCTAACCATTGTACTATGTACGGCCATGGCCGATTCGAATACAACCTGAACTCTCTGCCGCTCCAAAAATGACTGGCATAGTCAGTATCCACGAGCCCGCTCACATCAAAGCGCTCCGCAATTTTTATCGTTATATACTGCTCAAATATAAACTCCATCCGGTTGATATTATTCGCGAGCCGCGATGTTACCGTGGTCACATGATCAATACTGATGTCTTTGCCGTCCAGCAGATCGCTCAATGCCTCACCGTCTTCATCTCTCAGCGCCTGCTCAAACCTATTGCAGTGTCATCGATAAAATGTCGGATAGCCCCGAAATCTTTCGGGGTGAGTTTTTCGAAAAATCTAGTCATGCTGGATTAATATATGATTCATGGATGACTCATCCGATGACTCTTAGG
>CAZXYQ010000148.1:0-6191 GCA_964644975.1 uncultured Rhodohalobacter sp. | reverse complement strand
AAGCCTTAATTTTCACGCTGAAGATAGTGAAACCTTAACTAAATAGATCATAAAATTTTATTTCGATGGAACAGACCGTAGATATGCAGGCTCTTGGAGAAAAAATTGAGAAAAGCAGCGCATTTATTGATGATATTTACAAAGAGCTGGAAAAAGTTATTGTGGGCCAGAGATACATGATCGACAGGCTGCTGATCGGCTTATTGGCTGATGGGCACGTTCTGCTCGAAGGTGTTCCCGGCCTGGCTAAAACTCTCACGGTATCATCTCTCTCAAAATCAATTAACACAGACTTTCAGCGAATTCAGTTCACGCCTGACCTTCTGCCTGCCGACCTGATTGGTACGCTCATTTACAATCAGAAAGTGGGAGATTTTACGGTCAAAAAAGGCCCTATCTTCTCAAACATTGTGCTGGCTGATGAGATTAACCGTTCCCCTGCCAAAGTTCAAAGTGCACTGCTTGAAGCGATGCAGGAGAAGCAGGTAACCATCGGCGACACCACGTTTAAACTCGACAAACCGTTCCTGGTTTTAGCTACCCAGAACCCGGTTGAACAGGAAGGAACTTATCCGCTGCCGGAGGCACAGGTAGACCGTTTTATGCTAAAACTTAAGATTGGCTATCCCTCAGAAGCTGAAGAACTTAAGATCATGCGGCTCATGGCAAAAACCGGTGACAAACCTTCTATTTCGCCCGTTACTGATTCTAAAACAATTTTAGAAGCACGTGATGTAGTCAATGAAATTTATACGGATGAAAAAGTTGAGAAATATATCATCAGCCTGATTTTTGCAACGCGTAATCCGGAGAAGTATAACCTGTCGGACATTAAGGATCTGATTAATTTTGGAGCCTCACCGCGCGCATCCATTAACCTTAACCTTGCGGCCCGTGCGCACGCGTTTATGGAGCACAGAGCCTACGTAACGCCCGAGGATGTCCGTTTTGTTGCAATGGATGTATTGCGACATCGCATTATTCCTACATTTGAGGCCGAGGCCGAAGAGATTACAACTGAAGATATTGTTTCAAAAATCCTCTCTACCGTCCCTGTTCCATAATTGTTAGTGATGAGTTTTGAGTGCTGAGTTGTTAGTTGTTGTCAATCTATGTTAGGGACAGACATGTTAGTGAATCACCCATCACTAAGCACTCAAAACTAATCACTCAACCCTACTAAGCTCCTCAAAAAGCCGGTCATATTTACCGATCACCCTGCTCCAGTCGAGATGCCTGTTTATATTCTGCAGTGAAGATTTCGGCAGCGGCTTCGTTTCGCCCGTGAGCAGTTTTTTCATGATCTTGAAAAGATCATCCTCTGTATCATACAGAACGGGCGCATGCAGCAGAGGTTTGTGAAGGCTATCGGGAATCAGCTCCGGGTAGTGAAGGGCGTTTGGAACAAGCGGGTGGCATCCGCAGTAGATCGCTTCCATAATTGCCACACAAAAGAACTCATGTGTTGCCGTAGAAACTACAATATCGCCTGAGTGGAGCAACCGGCTATAGCTTTCCACATCCTCCACGTACCCAAAGTGTGTGATTTGATCCCCAAACCGTTTCCATGCCCGCTCAAACTCATCCGGTTTTTGATGTTTGGTGTCACCGGCCAGAATCAGGTCGAACTCCAGATCGATATCGTTTAGGCGGTTCAGCACTTTAAAAAACATTCCTGGGTTGCGATCAAACTGCCAGCGCTGGTTCCAGACAATCACGGGACGTTCGTTTTGAGAGCGGATATCGGGTTGCTCATCAAAAACGGCCAGGTTCAGACCCGGGTAAAACACGCGGCTCTTATCGCGAATTTGCTGAATTGTATTAAAGTATTTATCGTCCGGAAAGTGGTCCAGGAAATTCGGGAGCTCATTCATCAGGTCTTCCAGGTGAAAGCGAGTCGTAAACAGAAGCTCATCGGCTGAAAGCATGCTCAGATAGTTAATGTAGCTATAGGTCATATCTCGTTCCTCACCCTCCGGCAGCGGTTGCGTAAGCTGATTTTCGTGCATCATCATCACTTTTGGAGTATACGCAAACCGTGGATTGGTCAATGCAAGAAACGCCGGAAGGTTGGTCATGCTGCTCACCAACAGAAGATCAATTTCTTCTTCCACGTGCGATGTCATCTCCGCAAGTTTCACGGAATCACCGTGCATGCGCCATTTCCAGCCGCGATAGTTTAGCGTAATAGGGATGATTTTGTGTGCAGAATTATCGCGCAGTCCCTCCAGAAATGCTTTGTGTGATCCGCTGAAAAATGGTTCTACTGCAAGTATATTCAAGATGGAGGCCCAGGTTATGATTATTTAGAAACCAGAATATAGTGATCCGTTTATGATCAAAAAAATGGTTGTTGTTCGGCGGATCTGCCGTTGGGATTTGGGCTTTCAAATAATTACAGCTTTTGACCTGCCGCCCTCGTTGAATGTACCCGGAATCATTTGCAGTGAATCACAGAAGACCTGTAGCTAAAGCAGTTTCTGAATCGTTATATGTTATCGAAAGCGATTCTGAATCTCATCCATCGGCATGTAGATCAGCGTGGGTTTTTGGAGTGGATCGTGGTAGGGTTCTTCGCAGGCAAAAAGCTGATCAATCAGCATCTCCATTTCCGTTTCGCTTAGAGCTTTGCCGCGTGGAATGGCAGTACGTGCCGCAAACGCAATAGCGATCTTTTTTCTTGAATCAACTCCTACTTTACTATCGAGGCTTCGATACTGCTGCAGCATGGATCTGAGCACGCCCTGCTCATCACCAATATCGATATCTGCCGGAACACCATTGATGATTGCCGTATTTCCACTCAGCAACTCTATACTAAAACCCATCCGCTGGATGATATCGTGAAGTTCTTTCAGTAGTGAAAATTCTGTGGCATTCAGCTCTACCGTTTGAGCAAAAAGGAGCTGCTGAGTTCCCGGAAGCGACTCTTCCGTTGCGCTGAGGGTCTTCTCGTAAATAATTCGTTTATGTGCCGCATGCTGATCAATCACGCAAAGACCGGTCCGGGTTTGCGTAAGGATATACCGGTTGTGGAGCTGCCAAAATCCTTTTTCTTTCTTTTGAGGAGACTGTGATGCACTGTTTCCTCTTATCGCACTCGGCGAATATTCTTCATTTTGTGGTGAGCCATAGAGTCTCTCAGCGCTTTCATCCCCGGGCGGCATACCCTCTTTTTTATTTATCCTCGAGGGAAAGTTAAAGTTGGCCCCTCCGGCTGACGCTCCCCGTTTCCTGTTAAAACCGGATGGAAATTGCGGCGGGCCTGAGCTCTGTCCGCCAAAACTATCAAAATTCACATCAAACCGCTCATCCCGGTTTTCCGTCCGGTTTCGATCTACATCAGGAACGACAAAATATTCATTGATCGCTTTTTTAACCACTGAACGGGTTAACTGCACCACGCTGCGGTCATCTTCGAACTTCACCTCCATTTTGGCCGGATGAACGTTTACATCGACCATAGCCGGGTCGATCTCCAGAAAGATTGCATAAAACGGATACTCATTTTTGCGGGTCCATGCGTCGAACAGACTTAATACAACATAGCTAAGATAGCGATGCTGAAACGGACGCCCGTTCACAAATAAAAATTGCTCGCCACGGCTCTTTTTGGCAAGTTTTGGATCTGCGAGCACCCCGCAGATCTTTACGTAGCTGGTTTCTTCTTCAAAAGGGATCAGGCTGGCCCGGTACCGTTTTCCAAACAGTTCCGTAATTCTCTGTTCTAAAGACTGCGCCGGAAGCTGGTAGATTTTCTCGCCATCGGCGTGCATTTCAAAGGAGATATCGGTATTGGCGAGCGCCGCATGGTGGAACGTCTTAATGATATGCCGAAGTTCGGTAGCGTCTGTTTTCAGAAACTGGCGCCGGGCCGGTACATTAAAAAAGAGATTTCGAACGGCAATGGAGGTGCCATCGTCCGTAGCGGCCGGTTCAAATTTCTTCTCTTCCCCTCCCCAAATTTCCAGGAGTGTGCCTGCAGCATCTTCAACACGTTTGGATTTCATCTCTACCTGAGATACTGAGGCGATAGAAGCCATTGCTTCACCCCGAAATCCCATGGTTCGAATTTTATACAGGTCGTCTATCGACTTTATCTTGGAGGTGGCGTGGCGTTCAAAGCAGAGTCGGGCATCTTTCGGAGACATTCCGCAGCCATTATCGATCACCTGAATCAGCGTACGGCCCGCCTGCATTACAATAAGTTTTATGCGGTCGGCCCCGGCATCAATAGCGTTGTCGAGAAGCTCTTTAGCAACAGATGCAGGCCGTTGAATAACTTCGCCAGCCGCAATTTTATTAGAAAGTTCCGGCGGCATCGATTCAATAATTGCATCGCCGGTATCGCCTGATGGACTACTCAAATGCTTCTTCTTTTCCGTATTTTGAAGTTTACAATATCGAAATTACCCACACCACGATAGAAAGTCCCACAACGTAAATTAAAATCCGTCCGCCATATCTGTCTTTGCGGCGCCTGATTTTTATGTTGATGCGTTTCTTTCGCTTCTCATCCTCTTCAGGATTGTAGTAGCGAAGCGGCATGTTAAATTCTCTGGGCTTTGGCCGATGGCCAAACATCGGTTTGATCATAGTTTTTTCGTTTATTTAACTTTTAACGAAGTGCGTACAACTACATTGCAAATATAGTTATTGCGCAGATGAATATGCAGTTAAATCCTGTATTATTTTAATATACTGTCTTTCAGCAACAGGTTCTTTTTTTCACTATTTTCTATTGAGCTA
The DNA here is from genome assembly GCA_964644975.1 of uncultured Rhodohalobacter sp. Classification (GTDB taxonomy): domain Bacteria; phylum Bacteroidota; class Rhodothermia; order Balneolales; family Balneolaceae; genus SW132. The sequence goes on along the minus strand of CAZXYQ010000148.1, from coordinate 1,442 downwards.
ACCGCAACTCTAAATATATAAAGATGAGTTTTGACAAACTAAATAAGCCTTCAAAAGGAACAATCATCGAAAAGAAATCTGACGGATCTCTTAACGTCGGTGATGATCCCATCATACCCTATATTGAAGGGGACGGTATCGGTATTGATATTTCACCCGTGATGATTAAAGTGGTTGATAAAGCGGTCGAAATAGCGTTCGACGGTAAGAAAAAAATCAACTGGTTTGAAGTATATGCGGGAGAAAAAGCCCTTGAAGAGTACGATAAAGACACATGGCTGCCGGAAGATACATTGAAAGCCTTTACCGATTATAAAGTCGGCATAAAAGGTCCCCTCACCACACCGGTTGGCGGCGGTATTCGTTCATTAAATGTTGCCATACGTCAGAAACTGGATTTATATGCGTGTGTAAGGCCTGTAAAATATTATACAGGCACTCCAAGTCCTGTAAAACAGCCGGAATTGACGGATATGGTTATTTTCCGGGAGAATACTGAAGATATTTACGCCGGTATAGAATATCAGACCGGTACACCGGAAAATGACAAGCTCAAGAAATTCCTGATGGAAGACCTTGGCACAACCAATATTCGATTTCCTGATACGTCATCACTTGGTATTAAGCCAATCTCGATAGAGGGCACCAAGCGTCTTGTCCGATCGGCGATTGACTATGCACTCGAGCAGAACCGCAAGAGCGTAACCCTCGTGCACAAAGGAAACATTATGAAGTTTACGGAAGGAAGCTTCAAAAATTGGGGATATGAGCTGGCCAGCGAAGAGTATGGTGCTAAATTAATTGGTGATGGCCCCTGGTGTGAATTGCCAAACGGCCTGGTAGTTAAAGATGTGATTGCAGATGCTTTTCTGCAGCAGATTCTGACTCGCCCCGCTGAGTATGATGTTATTGCCACCATGAACCTGAATGGTGATTACATTTCTGATGCTCTTGCAGCATGTGTTGGCGGAATTGGAATTGCACCGGGTGCAAACATCAACTACCAGACCGGAGTAGCGGTATTTGAAGCTACACACGGAACGGCTCCAAAATATACGGGGCAGGATAAAGTGAACCCAGGATCACTCATACTATCAGCTGTGATGATGCTACGATATATGGGATGGGGCAAAGCCGCTGACCTGATTGAAAACGGACTTGAGTCCGCTATCAGTACAAAACGTGTAACCTACGATTTTGAGCGACAAATGGAGGGAGCAACCCTTTTGAAATGTTCTGAATTTGGTGATGAAATCATCAAAAACATGTAATTCATAGCTTTAAAGATTCACCAGCACTTCTATAAACCCCGCTCTAAAAAGCGGGGTTTTTCTATGATGTATAAGTCCTAACCCGAATATCTATACCCGAATTATGCTGAAAGTCTCCTGAACTGTTTCAGCCTGATAGTCGAGTAGCCAAGGGGAATTTCACCCCAAGGC
>CAZXYQ010000147.1:0-6220 GCA_964644975.1 uncultured Rhodohalobacter sp. | reverse complement strand
AAAATAATATACCGATGAACTGAAGAAGCGCCAAACAAGGCTAAGGGATAAACACGGTGATACCAGCATTTTCCACATGATTACATTTTCTCCCCCGGACGAAACGCCGTTCCATATTCCGGCTCAAACTCCATTCGCGGGCCCTCAATCAGGTCGACGCAGTAGGGAATCGCTTCCAGTACTCCATCCAGGCACTCGGCAATTGCCTTCGGTTTACCCGGTAGATTAATAATCAGGCTGTTGCCGCGAATGCCCGCTGTTTGGCGTGACAGGATTGCGGTGGGCACATACTTAAGCGACACCTTTCGCATCAACTCGCCAAACCCCGGTAATATTTTTTCACAGACTGTTTTAGTAGCCTCCGGAGTTACGTCGCGTTTTGCCGGTCCGGTTCCCCCTGTGGTGCAGACCAGCGAACAGCCAGACTCATCACACATGGAGATCATCGTCTTTTCCAGCAAATCCTGTTCATCAGGGATCACTTCCTGTACCCATTCGATCTTATTTTGGAGCCGTTCGCTCCAGTATTCCTTAATCGCAGGCCCCGAGAGATCTTCATACTCCCCTTTGCTTGCACGGTCTGATGATGTGATAATGCCGATTCGAATGATATCCATAGATCTTAAATTTGTTACCTTACAATTGCTGCTGCCTAAAATAGAAAGAATACCCATGAGTCGAAGTACCGAACCTGCATTCACCCATGATGAACTCCTCCACTACTCGAGGCAGATGGCGATGCCACAATTTGGTGAAGCGGGTCAAAGAAAATTGAAGCGGGCTAAAGTCGCCGTGATCGGAGCAGGCGGCCTGGGTGCGCCGGTGCTCCAATATCTCTCCGCAGCCGGAGTGGGAACCATCGCTGTTTTTGATTTTGATCTGGTTGAAAAGAGCAATCTTCATCGTCAGGTACTGTTCAACACGGAAGATATTGGCAAAACGAAAACGGAAGTGGCCTCGGAACGACTTAGAAAACTCAACCCACATATTAATCTAATAGCACACCAGATTCGCATTACCCCAGATAATGTGCTTGAACTGCTCGAGCCTTACGATCTCATTGTGGACGGGAGCGATAACTTTCAGACTCGCTACATCGTCAATGATGCAAGCCTGATTCTGGACATTCCACTGGTTTATGGATCCATCTATCGGTTCGAAGGCCAGGTTACGGTATTCAATTATGTTGATAAAGGTAAAAACCGCGGACCTCATCTGCGCGATCTTTACAGTGAAGAACCCGATGCCGGATTTATTCCCGACTGCAGTACAGCCGGTGTTCTTGGCGTGCTGCCCGGCGTGATCGGTTCCATTCAGGCTACGGAGGCGATCAAGATCGTTACAGGTATCGGTGACGTGCTGAGCGGAAAGTTCCTGGTCATGGATTTGATGAATTATGACACACAGCTGATAACCTTTTCACCACCGGTAGCCGATCGAAAAATAGATCAAACAGCAGCAAAAGAGCGACTGCAAAATTATTCTCTTAATAGCGACGGAGTTCAACAGCTATCTCCCGGTGAATTATCAAAACTGATAAAATCAGAAGAGATTTTCTTCCTTATTGATGTGCGCACCACCGAAGAGCATGAGAAGTTCAACATCGGAGGTCTTATAATCCCCCTTAATCAAATTGAAAAACAAGTAGACCAAATCCCCAAAAACGGTAAGACCATAATTTACTGCCAGACAGGTCAGAGAAGTGTACGTGCAATTCAAATCTTGTTTGACCAACTGGATTCAGCAAACATCTACAATCTTGAGGGGGGTATTGATGCTTGGGTGGAAATGGATTTAGGTAGGGGAAATAGTGAAAGGTGAAAAGTGAAAGGCTGTCAAGTCCGAACAATCAGGATCAAGTGTGGTTCGGGGTGGGTACGGATCGTTGATCCTAATCTTGAATTTTTTATTCATAAACCTTACAGAGCCACCTCTGAGTAGTCCAAAAAGGGCGTTAAAATAGGTGAATATTAATGTTACCGTCATGCCGGACCCTGATCCGGCATCTCCTGCCTATATCAGCGATAGGAGATCACGCATCAAGTGCGAGATGACGCCCTTTTTGGACGGCCTCAGGTATTCATGACAAGACCTCCAAGGTTTTTCCCTGAAGGGATCGCTTTGCGAGAAACCTTGGAGGTCTGCTGAATCACTCTATTTTTCGCAGATTCCCTCTATTCATCATTCTCAACGCATGCTTCAAGCCCGGAAAAAGAGCGTGAACACTTTCTGATGCACCCCGAGAACTGCCCGGCAGATTAATAATGATGGTATTGCCTCGCACTCCGGCTGTGGCACGTGAATAGTTGGCATAAGGCGTACGATTTCTGCCAAACTCTCTCATCGCCTCAGGAATTCCAGGGATTTCAAATTCTAGCACCTCTTCCGTTATTTCCATCGCAATATCGCCCCACTCAAGACCTGTAGCTCCAGATGTAAATAGAAGTTGAAATTGGCCACTATCGGCCAGGCTTTCCAAACGATCAAACAGCTGATTCTCATCCGGCCGGATCACCTCTTTGTGAACAACCTCTACAGAGTGGTGATTTAATATCTCTTCGATAATATCCGTCGTATTGTCCTCTCTTGATCCCTCCGCTACGCTATGTGAGAGCCGCAGGATAGCTGCCTTAACCGAGTGCTTAAACTGATCGTCAAAATCGCTTTTCCCGCCTGTTTTTTCCAGCAGGCGAATCGAAGAAATCTCCATCTCTTTATCCAGCGGCTTCAGCATATCGTAGATATTCAATAGTGCCGTGCTGGCAGCGGTGAGTGCTTCCATCTCCACTCCTGTTCTGGCTATCGCTTCAGCTTCCGCTTTTATATGGATCGTATCCTCCTCTAACTGAAAACTTATATCCACCCACTCGAGCGGCAGATTGTGACAAAAAATGAGCAGCTCAGATGTCTTTTTTGCCGCCTGAATACCAGCTACACGGCTCACTTCAAGAACATCTCCTTTTTCAATATTGTCATCCACAATTTTTTGTATAACATCTTTTCGGGTTTTAATTGAACCGCCCGCACACGCATATCGAAGCGTATTTATCTTGTTACTTACGTTGATCATATCAGTTTATAAAAGTTTTGCCAAGATCGAATTATTTCCAGCTATACTATAAAAACTTTACCCTCACAACAAAACCTTTTTCCCAATTAATACCTCTTCTTCATCTTTTCGCATTCGCTCTTTACTTTAAGCGTGAAGTCCTCACCTTTCCCGTAAGGAGAGACTTCTTCCTAAATAATTCAACTTTCTCAAATTTAGCTTTCAATATGCCCAGAAAATTGATGTACGTATTCGGTTTCACCCTCTTCGGTCTGTTATTCATTTGGCATATCTGGCAAGCCGTGTACGCAGACATTCCGAGAGGCGGTCCCTTGCAGATTGCGGGTCAGTTTTTGATAATCTGTCTTTTATTTGGAGGATCTGTCTGGCTTTGGCTTGATAAAAAAAGATACACACTAAACTCAATTGGCTCTCCGAAGGAATTCCGAATCTGGGTCTGGGCGATTATTGCACTAATTTTTATCCAGATTTTTTGGGGAGGAATTACATCCGGACTCCACAGCGGACATGTATACAACACCTTTCCCACCATGAACCGAAACTGGATCCCGCCTGAGCTCTTCATTATGGAGCCGTTCTACATCAATTTCATCGATAATGCCGCAACGGCACAATGGATGCACAGACTGTTTGGCACCATTCTCAGCTTTATGGTGATCATTCTGTGGGTACGATCTTTCATGGTCACCACCTCTTTCACCACAAAAAAATGGATTCTTGGGCTTTTCTCCCTCGTGCTTGTTCAGTATGCAACAGGAGTCTACGCCCTGATCTATCATGTACCCATCCCAATCGGGCTATTACATCAGATTTTAACAGTTGGCCTGGTTGGGCTGGCCGTGGGTGTTCTTAAAGAAACGTCTCTATCCGCGGAGAAATAGTCCGCGATTTATGCAACCTTCATTAAACCTGCCTATATTAAGACAAAAGAGTCTCTATAACTTCAAGGTATTGCCCCCATGCTATTATCTAAATCCTGCGTTTACGGCCTGCGTGCCGCTATTTACTTGGCCACAAAAGAAAACGGTGAGTTTGTACCCATAAAAAAAATGAGTGCGAAGCTCGAAATCTCACATCACTTTCTCACAAAGATCCTTCAGCAGCTAACAGCTGAAGATCTCCTCATCTCATACAAGGGGCCGAACGGTGGAGTAAAGCTGAAAAACTCTCCAGACAAAACCACCTTGATGGACATTGTACTTGCCATAGACGGGCCCGATCTCCTGACAGAATGTGCCCTGGGGCTGCCGGGATGCGGGCACCAAAATCCCTGTCCACTGCACGATAAATGGGCTTCAACAAGAGATGCAATTCGCCAAATGCTGGAATCTTCTTCTCTGAAACATCTTGTTGAAAGAGGCAAAAAAGAAAATCTTCGCCTCACAAATGAAGGTGGATTTGAAAAGCTTCTTGATGTTTGAGTAATGAAAGATAAAGAATCACATGAAGTTCGGATCAAAGTAGACCGATAAACCTGCCCGGTTTATGATGGAACCCAATTCAGTACATGACGGACTTTACTCAACTAACCGGGAGTTACATATATTTGAGTTCTAACGGCTCTGCAATGTCACTAAAACTCGTTTGCAATACGCTCAGTGGCATTTATTGGTCTTATGAAGAGTGAATGAATATATCTATAGCAGTTTGAACCAACATAATTCGGATTTTTGCACGTTTATTAATTGAATAACTAATATCTATTGATTTGTCAACGCTGAGCTATACTAAGAGTCATCGGATGAGTCATCCATGAATCATATATTGATCCAGCATGACCAGATTTTTCGAAAAACTCACCCCGAAAGCTTTTCGGGGCTATCCGACATTTTATCTATGACACTGCACTAGAGAATAACTTACAAGTGAAAAACGAATATAAACTTCATGAAGATACTGCAGCTATCCGCCATATTGATCTTCGCCCTTTCCGTCTCCCTGTTTGCACAAAGCACCGATGAGATTAATCAAATGCTTGAAACGGCCCAACGACTTATGGATAAAACTAAAGAGTCTGAGGCGCTCGATACGTACATGGAGGTCCTGAAACACGATCCGGAAAATTATGAGGCGCTCTGGAACGCCGGCCTGCTGAACTCTGCCATCGGCTACCGCTATGACGATGAGAATATCCAAAAAGAGCATTTTAACCAAGCGATTAAACTGGCCCAAAAAGGTGTTGATCTCTACCCCGACAGCGTTGCCCCAAGGTACGTAGTTGCAGTTGCAAAAGGCCGGTTATCTAATGTTGTGGGCACCCGAAAGAGGATCCGGCTCTCCCATGAAATTGAAGAGTCAGTACGTAAGGCGCTGGAGCTCAATCCCAAACACTCTCCTTCACTACATCTATATGGCGTTTGGAATTCAGAAGTTGCAAATCTCTCTCGTGGTGAGCGTTTCGCAGCCCGGTTCATTTCGCGCGGACTGCCCAACGGTTCAAACGAAAAAGCAGAGGAACTGCTCAAGAAAGCAGTTGAACAGGAGCCCGACAACATCCTGGTCAGGCTCGATCTGGCGCGCCACTATATTCGAATTGGCGAGAACGATCGCGCAGTTCCCTGGCTGCAAGACCTGGCGGATATGGAACCGGCCACCAAAGATGGCCCGGACTATCTTGATACGGCAAGAAAACTGCTCGAAGATTTGAGGTAGATTTTGTGCTCGTGTTATTTGTTATCTGTGAATTGGTTATTAGTAAAAAAGTGAAAGGTGAAAAGTGAGAATGTCGGATCGCAAATAAACTTCAATTAGCTATTCAGGCACAGATTTTGTCACCTTTTCCATTGACAATACTCCAAAACCCGGATTATTCACCAAGCTTCCCATAAGGGATCTCGTGGGAAAGCATTGGACTATATTCGGGCGTCCCGGGATTGGCAATGCAGAGTTTTGAAGCGCAGACAGTTCGGTTGCTCCGAGGCGGGTAAGTCTGCGAAAGCAATTAGACTCGTGGAAAGGATTTTATAGACTTAAACCGTGGATTCACCAGGGTTTGAATTCGGGCTTTTAGAATGCAGCGAAATAAGACTCGATGAGACGTCAAAATATAGCCCCACAGTTCACTGTGAGGTATCTGATCAGCGTAAAGTCGTGGCAAGTCCCGGGCAAGGACGGCCCGCAGTACCCAGAAAACACCTATACACTCAATTC
>CAZXYQ010000146.1:0-6305 GCA_964644975.1 uncultured Rhodohalobacter sp. | reverse complement strand
CAAAAAGGCGCGACGTAATTCAGAACCCTGAAAGGGTTCAACCCCTCCGGGGTTGTTTTGTGGCTGCCGCCATTCATACCCCGAGCTTCGCACGGGGTTATTTACATTCAACCCCATTCGGGGTTGGCTCGATACCGGTTACCTTTCATATCCCAAACTCTGTACGGGATTATTTATATTCAACCCCTTGGGGTTGGTAATGTGGCAAAACGGATACGATTTATTCAGAACCCCGAACGGGGTTCAACGTCAATAGTCATGGGTGCAAACCCATGGATAGGATGAAGAAATAAATTTATGAACCCTGAAAGGGTTCAACCCTTAGCAAAATAAGTGAAACGACCAGGTAAATGGAATAGTAGGAATAAATTTAATTCAGGATTACAAGTTCATTTGATTATGAAAGATCGAATTGTAAAAATCAGAAACACCGTAGAAGATTTTTTTAATAAAAACCCAAAGCTGGACATCATTCCGGCAAAAGATTTAATGCCTGAATTTGTAAAGGCCGGCATATATACCAAATACCACAGAAAAGGTTTGCCCATCCGTAAAGATTTGAGAGAACTGGATAAAAGCGGTGAGTTAAACAGGATCCCACATGTTCTGCCTATCAGAAAGAACAAAAATACGAACTGGTATTTTATCCGAAAAACCGCTGACAGGGCAAAGCTGGAGCAGGAATTGTCAGAATCTCAAAAAAAGTCTTCAGTTACCGAGAAAAAGCACAAATCCGGCGAAAGCAAAAAAAGTGATGAAGATTATATCCTCGACCTGTGTGATGAGGTGCTTGGCATGAAAGGATCACGCCAGCACCGTTTCGACTTCCTGCGTGGAGATCTCCACAGTGACGGCAAATCACGCACAAGACTTCCCTGTGATATTTATTACCCGGAATTGAACCTGGTTATTGAATACAATGAACGCCAGCACACGGAGGGCGTCGACCATTTTGATAAACCCAGAAAACTAACCGTTAGCGGCGTTCATCGCGGTGAGCAGCGCAAACGGTACGACCGGCGCCGAAGAAAAGTGTTGCCTGAACACGGGATCAGGGTAATTGATTTTCACTATTACGATTTTGAACACACAAGCAGCAAGAGGCTGATCCGTAATAAAACCCGGGATATATTAGCTGTTCGGGAAAGATTAGGTGAGATTGTAAAAACAGAATGACATGTATGTTATCAAATTACTCTCCTATTGTTAACATCCGCTGGTTGTTATGGGAAGTAATAGGTTCCCGAACACAGACTGTTTAAAGTATCTCTGTTTCCTTTACATAAAGAGCCTCTTATTTAAGAAAATAGCGCTTGCCTTAAATAGCAAAGTTTCTTATTTAAGTTTTTCCAGTATTTCTTAAATAAGGAATGTGCTATTTAAATTTATATGAAAAACTTTAAAGCCGGAAAATATATCAACCGGGGGCACTATGAGAGTTTTGAGCCCACACTTTTGCACAGAGAATGGCAGCTCGATGATCTGAAGATTATTGAACTTTTAAGTAAAGCAGATCGTCAGCTTGGCCGTCTGGATATGTATTCTGAATATATACCCAATATCGACTTGTTTATCAGCATGCACGTAACAAAGGAGGCTACACAAAGCTCCAGGATCGAAGGTACCCAAACGCGTATAGAAGAGGTACTGATGGATAAGGAGAACTTGCCGGCGGAAAAGCGTGATGATTGGGAAGAAGTGCAGAACTACATCGCAGCAATGAGCAGTGCCATCCAGGAATTGGAGGAACTGCCATTCTCATCAAGGCTGATCCGAAACTCCCACAGTGTATTGATGCAGGGAGTACGTGGGGAAACAAAACAGCCCGGCGAGTTTCGCAAAAGTCAGAACTGGATTGGCGGTGCCAGCATTTCCGAAGCCGTATTTGTGCCTCCCATTCATGAAAACATCCCGGAACTGATGGGAGACCTGGAGAATTTTATGCACGATGAAGATCTGCACCTGCCCGATCTGATAAAAATTGCCATTATGCACTATCAGTTCGAAACGATTCACCCTTTTCTGGATGGAAATGGCAGGGTTGGCCGGCTGATGATTACATTGTTTCTTGTAAGTTGCGGCATATTGAAACAACCTATATTGTACCTCTCCGACTTTTTTGAGAAGAACAGAACGGATTATTTTGATTACCTGATGAGGGTAAGGTTAAAGGATGATCTTTCCGGCTGGATACAGTTTTTCCTGAAAGGAGTGATAGAAACCGCGAAAAGTAGTATTCAAACTTTCGATAGTATTTTGAAACTCCAGAAAGAGATGGATGATGTGCTGCAGGCCATGGGTACCAGGTCGGTGAATGCTCAAAAAGTAATCAATCATCTGTACAAAAGGCCCCTCATTTCTGCTGAACGCGCAAGTGAGGTGGCAGGTGTATCTATGCCAACAGCTTATAAAATCATAAATTCCCTTGAAGAAAACGGAGTTTTACGTGAGGTAACCGGGGCAGAAAGAAACCGGCTTTACATATTTGAAGATTACCTAAATCTGTTTAGAACATGACCGACATCGGCCAAATCGAACGCAACACGCAAAACCGTGTGGTAAAACTATTTACCGAGAGGCTCGGCTACGACTACCTGGGCGACTGGCAGGACCGGGAGGGAAATTCCAATGTGGAGGAAGCGTGGCTGCGTCCGTTTCTTGAAAAGCAGGGATATAAGCCTGCCATCATCGAAAAGGCCATTCATGAAATGAAACGGGCTGCGGCAGTACAGACGGAGGATCTCTATGACAGCAACAAGGCCGTTTACAACCTGCTTCGCTACGGGGTGAGCGTTCGCCCGGCTGCCGGGGAGAACAGCGAAACAGTTCACTTTATCGACTGGAAGAACCCTGCCGATAACCACTTTGCCATTGCCGAGGAGGTGACCGTAAAAGGCGTTCACAACAAACGGCCGGATGTGGTGCTCTACGTCAACGGGATCGCTGTTGGGGTGATAGAGCTGAAGCGATCCAAAGTATCTGTTGAGAAAGGGATCTATCAAAATCTCGATAACCAGCGGGACGATTTCATCAAGCCGTTCTTCAACACCATGCAGCTTGTGATGGCGGGAAATGACAGCTCCGGCCTGCGGTACGGTACCATTGACACACCGGCTAAATACTACCAGGAGTGGAAGGAGCCGTCTGAAGATGAGTTTGATTACCTACTCGATAAACACATTGTACAGATGTGTGAAAAGGGGCGTCTGATGAATCTGATGCACGACTTTATCCTGTTTGATGGCGGGAATAAGATTGTATGCCGGCCGCATCAATTCTTTGGAGTAAAAGCTGCCCGGTCGAATATCCGAAATCGTGAAGACGGAATTATCTGGCATACGCAGGGGAGCGGTAAAAGCCTGACGATGGTTTGGCTGGCGCAGTGGATCCGTGAGAATATCAACGACTCGCGTGTGGTGGTGATCACCGACCGCACCGAGCTGGACAGGCAGATTACCCGCGTATTCAATGACGCCGAAGAACCGATGGAGCGGGCAACTTCCGGCGCTGACCTGATAGATAAGCTGAACCGCCATGAAATTCCGTTGATATCCTCACTGGTGCACAAGTTCGGCACCAGGGAAGAAGGCGATTACGAGGAATTTGCCGAAGAGATCAAAAAACACCTGCCCAAAGGATTCAAAGCCAAAGGAAATATCTGTGTGTTTGTGGATGAGTGCCATCGTACACAATCAGGCAAGCTCCACAAGGCGATGAAGACGATTCTGCCCGATGCCACCTTTATCGGTTTTACGGGTACGCCACTGCTCAAAAAAGATAAAGCCACCAGCCTTGAAACATTTGGTCCGTTCATCCACACCTACAAATTTGACGAGGCGGTGGCCGACAACGTGGTGCTCGATCTCCGCTATGAGGCGCGCGACGTGGACCAGCAGATCACCGACCAAGAAAGCATTGACGAATGGTTTGAAGCAAACACACGCGGCTTGAACGACCTGGCCAAAATTGAGCTGAAAAAGCGATGGGGTACAATGAAACAGGTGCTCAGCTCACGCGACCGGCTGGAAAAGATTGCAACTGATATCTTCAAGGACTTTCAAACGAAAGACCGGCTGATGGAGGGAACCGGGAACGCCATGCTCGTTGCATCATCCGTTTTGGAAGCGTGCAAATACTACGACATTTTTCAGCAGATCGATATCCTGAAGGATCACTGTGCGGTCGTAACTTCCTTTCAGCCCAATATCAACGACATCAAAGGCGAAGAAACCGGTGCCGGTGAGACAGAGGAACAGCTTAAGTACCGCATCTATACCGACATGCTGAATGGCAAAACCACGGAGCAATTCGAGGAGGAAGCCAAAAAGATGTTTGTGAATGAACCCGCCCGGATGAAATTGCTGATAGTGGTGGACAAGCTGCTCACCGGTTTTGATGCTCCACCGGCAACCTATCTCTATATCGACAAATCGATGCAGGATCACGGGCTGTTCCAGGCGATCTGTCGGGTTAATCGCCTGCATGATCCCAGTAAGGAGTATGGTTACATTGTGGACTACAAAGACCTGTTCATGAGCCTCGAGGAATCGATTCACACCTACACCAGCGGGGCATTTGAGGGTTACGACAGGGAAGATGTGGAAGGACTGCTTAAAGACCGTTTTGAACAAGCACGTGAACGCCTTGAGGACAATCTTGATAAAGTAGTTGCGCTTTGTGAGCCGGTGCACCCGCGAACACAAAAAGAGTTTTTTAAATTTTTCGGAACTGATCCCGCCGGTAAAAGCGATGAGCAGATTAAAGAGGATGAGGAGAAACGGGTCAGTTTCTACAAAATGGTTTCGTCACTCGTCCGGGCTTATGGCGACATTGCCAACGAAATGGACAAACTGGGTTACAGCGATGATGAAGCCGAAACAATTAAACAGCAGGTAACTTTTTATACCGATCTAAAAGAGGATATCAAACAGGCCAGCGGTGATTATATCGATCTGAAGATGTATGAACCGGGCATGCGGAACCTGATCGATCGCTACATCAATGCATCACACAGCAAAAAGGTCTCAACACTGGATGATTTCACCCTTGTTGACCTGATTGTACATAAAGGGATTTCGGCACTGGATGATGTGCTCTCAGATAAAATTAAAGCCGACAAGGAAGCAATGGCCGAAACCATTGAAAATAACATCCGGAAAGTGATCATCGAAGAGAGGCCGGGAAATCCAAAGTATTACGATAAGATGTCGGAACTTCTGGAGGAACTGATTCGCCAGCGTAAAAAGAAAGCTTCTGAATATGCAAAATACCTTGAAAAGCTTGCTGAGCTTGCAAAGAAAGTGAAGCGAACGGAGGGAATGGAGAAATATCCTGAAACGCTGACAACAGAAGGCCAGCGGGCACTTTATGACACGGTTGACAAAAATGAAGAGCTTGCCAAAGTGATGGATGAAACGGTGAAGTACACGGCAAAGGACGACTGGCGTGGAAATCCTATTAAAGAGCGCCAGGTGAAACAAGCAGTAAAAAAGATATTGCCAAAGGATGCGGATATTGAAGAGATCATGGATGTGATTAAAAACAACAATGAGTACTAAGAATTTTCATATCGAAGTTTCGGGCATTCAGGTGAATGTGATTAAGAAGGATATAAAGAATATCCACCTTGCCGTTTATCCGCCCACCGGCAGAGTGCGTTTGTCGTCCCCGCTTTCAATGAAACGTGAATCGTTGCGGTTGTTTATCATTGACAAATTGGGCTGGATCAAGAAACATATCCGCAACATGAACTCGCAGATTCGTGAGCCGGAACGGGAGTATATCCAGGGCGAAAGTCACTGGGTTGAAGGTCAGCGATACCTGCTGAATATTATTGAAAGAGATTCAGCACCACAGGTTGAAATACGGAATAAAAAATACATTGATCTTTATGTGCGACCCGGAAGTGACAAAGCCAGGAGAGAAGAAGTGATGCGCGAGTGGTACCGTGATCGGTTAAAAAAGCAGATCCCTGAACTCATACCAAAATGGGAGAAAAAGCTGGATGTTCAGATCGATGATTGGGGAGTAAAACTGATGAAAACTAAATGGGGTTCCTGTAATGTGGACGAAAAACGCATTTGGCTGAACCTGGAACTTGCCAAAAAACCGAAACACTGCCTCGACTATGTGGTGCTTCATGAGATGATTCACCTGAAAGAGCGCCATCACAACGAGCGTTTTAAAGCACTGCTGGACCAACACATGCCCGGCTGGCGAAATGTGAAGGAGGAGCTGAATGAGGTGGTTTATTGATGTTTTAGTACTACGAGAAAATTTTGAACAATGAAATTCTACATCGGCGT
>CAZXYQ010000145.1:0-6379 GCA_964644975.1 uncultured Rhodohalobacter sp. | reverse complement strand
CAACAGGTTGATCAATTTATGTAATAAATCACAAAATTTAACAATTATCTATTTTATCAAAACCTGACTAATCCAGCACTAAGATGTCGGAGTTACTGAACGTATCATATCCGGATGTAATAACCTTATCTCCGGGCGAGAGTCCCTCAAGGACTTCAAAATATTGGGTATTACCGCGCCCCAGCCTGATCGGCTGCCGATATGCTCGTTCGCCCGATTCATCAACCCTATAGACCCAGTTGCCGCCTGTTTGCTGATAAAATCCTCCCCGGGCTAGTAGCACGGCGTTGGTTGCATCACCAAGCTCCAAACGAACCCTAACCGACTGTCCCCGCCGAATTCCGTCCGGCATAACTCCGGTAAAGTCCATATCCACCTGGAAGCGCCCATCCTGAATAACCGGAAATACGCGGCTGATCATCAGGTCATATCTTTCACCTGCAAATGAAAAGCTGCCTTCAAGGCCCGCAACAACCCGAGAGAGGTAAAACTCGTCGATATCTACCCTGATTTTATATCCCTCGAGCTGATCAATCTGTCCAAGCCGTTCGCCCTGACTGATGGATTGACCCTGGTTCAGTTCAACGGTTGATAGCTGCCCCGAAATTGGAGCCGTAACCACAAGATTATCCAAAATTTGCTGAACTCCCTCCAGGCTGCGCCACATCCGGTCTTCCGACTGATCGAGCTGAACCAGCTGCGTCTGCATCTGAACCGAATCTTTTTGGTATGATTCGTAATTCAAATCGTACCTGCGCTCTTGAAATCGAAAATTGTGGCGCGTCTCCTCAAACTCCTGCGAGGAGATCAGGTTATTGGCATAGAGGGAGCTATCGCGATTAAAACGAGGTTCAAGCACCGCTTTTTGCGTCTCTGCATTTGCCAGTTCTTCACGAAGCCGGAGATGGTTTTGCTCCAGGTTCAGCCTGGAATTCCGCACGTTGTTGATCTGATCAAACAGGCCTGCCTCCTGCTGAAGCACGCTGAGCTGCAGGCCTGAGTTCGACAACGTTAGCAACGTATCACCCGCTTCAACCATCTCGCCGGACTCCACAAGTACCTGCTGTACCACGCCTCCCTCAACTGCATCGAGGATATTAGATCGAATAGGCTGAACAGAACCGGAGACTTCTATAAACTCCTGGAACGTATCTTCTGATACTTCGTGGATAAAAACCTGGTCTAGGCTGACTTTTTCACTCGATCGGGTATCCAGGAAAAAGATGTTGTATATAACTATAAGACTAACAACAACGATTGCCACAGCTGCAGCTATTTTACCTGCACTAAATTTTTTCTTCTCAATTTTTCTGTCCATTCCCATAATACGGAACCTTAGATACTCCTTTATTTCAACTATTCCCGCCGCAAACTTTCCACCGGACTGATTAACGCTGCTCTGACCGAATACGAACTGATTGCAAAAAGACTGATTACTATCGAAATTCCTGCGCTTGCAACAAATGTTACTCCAAGATACCAAAACAGATTGATAGCGTAAGGAAACTCTTTAAAACCTGCATTTGCCAGCAGATAGACAACAGGCAACGCAATAAGATGCGCTATAACGATAAGCTTGACATAATCTTTGCTTAGCAGATAAAATATTTGTGATGCCGTTGCACCCATCGCTTTTCGAATCCCGATTTCGCGGGTTCGTTTGCTGATAGAGTACGAGGCTAAACCCAGCAGACCCAGGCAGCCAATGCCCAGGGCCAGAATTGTAAAAATTCCCATTAATGAACTGAACTGCTGTTCCTGCTGATACATCTCTTCAATTTTACGATCCAGGAAAAAGAAATCAAACGGATGTGTGGGATCAATATCATCCCATACAGACTGAATGTGCGCAAGTGCATCCTCAGGGCTGTTTCCGGAAAGCCGAATCTTTATATAATCAATGTTCGATACGAACTGCGCCTCGGTTGCTGGAAGCTCCATAATTAACGGTTCAAGATCGTACTTCAGATGTGCAAAATGAAAGTCTTCTGTTACACCTACCACATTTGCTGTTCTGCCGGCTACTCTGAATGTCTTCCCAATCGCCTCCTCAGGCGTGCCCCAATTCATGGAATCAACCATTGTTCGGTTTATGAGCAGTGCATCTTCCGGGTCAGTGGAAA
Source organism: uncultured Rhodohalobacter sp. (assembly GCA_964644975.1). Lineage (GTDB taxonomy): Bacteria > Bacteroidota > Rhodothermia > Balneolales > Balneolaceae > SW132. Next base: position 4,256 of record CAZXYQ010000145.1, on the reverse strand, counting down.
AATCAAAAGAAAAATCTCGTCCGGCTAATAGCTCTATATCCAACGTCTCTAAAAAATTGTGTGCTACAAACAGCTTTGCGATAGAATACGCCTCCTGCTCGCCAAATCCCTCTGGAGCAATTTGGTAGGTGTAATAAATATCTGAACCCAGAACTGTTTTTGAACCCGACATCGTGTTCACTCCGCTGTGCGTTAAAATGCGCTCTTTCATCTCATCATAATACCAAATAGCCAGGCTCATAGATGCAGGAACCACAATAACCTGCTCACGCTCAAAACCCATATCCATTTTTTGCATATGCTGATACTGAAAGTATGCCAGCGAAGTGCCAATCAGTAAAACTGCCGTTACCGTAAATTGAAAGACCACCAGTGACCTCCGCAACTTCCCTCCTTTCTGCCCGGCCGTAAACGTTCCTTTAACGGCTTCAATCGGTTTATACCCCGATAAGAATGTAGCCGGATAAAACCCTGCCAGGGCAGTTATCACAACAATTAAGCAGAGAATAATCGCGGCCACAACCCATGCGCTATAGGCGGCAAGCTCAATCTCTTTGCCCGTAAACATATTAAACCACGGCATTGCGTTGATCACAATAAATGCGCTGATAAAAATTGCAACAACGGTGTAAATCAGGGACTCAAAAAGAAACTGGCTTGTCAACTGAGACCGGTCTGCACCGAGTGTTTTTCTGAGTCCAACCTCTTTTGATCGCGTTAAAGCCCTGGCGGTTGACAAGTTGATGTAGTTGATACAAGCGATGAGTAAAATCAGCAGCCCGATAACAGAAAAAATTACGACGTATGTGTAGCTTCCTGTCGGACCGATCTCGTTATCGGCATCAGATCGTAAATAAATATCTGTCAATGGCTGCAGATTCAGCACAACCTCTTCATTTTCCCCAAAAAAAGAGGCGTAATAACGCTCTGAAAATTCCGACAGCTGATTTTCTAAAACCGCACTGTCTGTTCCCGGCTCAGCCAGTATGTAGGTCCAGCTTGCGGCCCATAACCACCGTTCCGTAATTTGGTCGTAATTTCTCCAGATATTTCGCAGTGATTCAAAAGAGGCCAGCAGTTCGGCTCTGAAGTGGTTCTGCCGCGGCCATTCCTCCATAATTCCGGTTACTGTAAGGAAAATCTGCCCTTCAAAAAGAAGCTGCTTCCCAATGGGATCGTTCTCTCCAAAATATCGCTCTGCAACTTCAGGTGTAATAACTACGCTGTTGGGTTCATTTAAAACCGTCTCAGCGTCGCCCCGTATCAGCGGTACATCAAAAATGGAAAAAAGAGACGGGTCTGAGAAATAAAAGTTCTCTTCCCGAAAAAAAATCTCTTCGTCCCTGTTTCCGATCGATATATTAGCTGCCTCCAAATCAAATAGACGCGCTGATTCCCGAACATACCCTTGCAGATCGCTTAATATGGCATTTCTGAGTGGAAATGGTGTAGATGCAGAGTGGGTTTCATTACCTTCGTAAATTGTAGTCTGGCTAACCCGGTAGATATCGTCACTTTTTTCATGGAACGTATCATAACCGGCTTCGTCCCATACATAGATAGAAATAAATATGAAGCAGGCAATACCAATTGCCAATCCTGCAAGATTTATAAGCGTGTAGACAGGTTTTTTTCGTGCATTTCGGAACAAGATTAATAAGTAGCTTTTTACCATATGCACTAACTGCTCTTATTACATTAACTTTATTAGAATACAAGAGTTATATCAAACTACATTGTTACAACCAATCATAAACATTAAAATTATTTAATCATTAAGCGATTATTCAATTTAAGTTATTAAATGTCGGATATAGGCATATAAAGTCATCTGCTTTCAAGAACGTATTCCTATCTATCGAATCGGCTTTTTTTGAAGCCTGATCAACTTGTATATTTGACTAAAACCAAACCCTCATGACTCAAAAAAGCATCAACCTTTCAGCAATACTGACGACCCACATACCGAAAGCAGATTTATTCAATATTCTGCACTCTCTTCTTCGAATGTCATCCCCTGAAGTTGAAATCATTATTATTGATGACTCAGATTCTGATGAGATAAAAGCCGAGCTTCAGGAAGCGGTTCAGAACCACAATAATGATCTCGTATTTCTGCTGGATCACGAAATATCTACCGGACGGGCGAACAGCCTGAATGAAGCCCTGATGCAGTCGACAGGAAATTTTATATGGGCGCCGGAACGGGCCGAGCGTTTCAATATCGGCCTCTTTAATCAGGCTTTGAAAAGGTTTTCGTCTGACCCGGCTGCACTTTGGGTTTTAGATTATAATCTGCCATCAACCATCTTTTCATGGCTTGATGATGCTTGTGATGGAAAACTGCCCGATGACAGCTGTTTTATCTGGAACAGGTCAGTATTAAAGGGCGAGGAATTTTTCTTCAACCCTTTCCTCACCCATCTCCATGGGTCAGAGCTGGCTATGAGAGTGCACCCGCATCATGTATGGCACAGGACAGATCCTTTTTTCGTTATTGGCCAGAATCAGTATTTAGCACCGGCCGCCAGCAATCTGGAAGAGTTTTTTGCAACTGCCCACCGCTCAGTACTTTCCGCAGCTGAAAAGAAAGAGATCCTCAACAGGCTTTCCGTTACGGATGTGACTCCTGGCAGTGAAGAGGATCATGCCAATCTTCTTTCTCAAAGCCGGCAGTTACTGGCGCAGGACGATGCAGGCAACGCCCTGAAACTTATTAACGCATACCTGAAAGAGAAGCCTGAGCACCGGGAAGCCATTCAAATAAAAATTTCCTCACTTGAAAAGCAGCGGCGTCACGTTGAAGCATCAGAATTAAAACACGACCTGAAGCGGATTTCTAAGGTCCAACACCCGGAAAAAGAACGTGAAACTACGACTGCCTCGAAACCTTTGGAAGAGAAACCGTCTCTAAAAGCAGAAAATGTAAAGTATAGTGTTGTTATACCGACATCCGGCGTTGGGAAGTTCAGCCTTGAATCATGTCTCACATCACTGAAACAGGCCGCTCCTGCCGGTATTACGGAACTAATCGTTATTGATAACGCAAGTATAGACGACACATTCGACTACCTGCAGCAGCTTGCCGAAAAAAACTTTCTCAATTTACGCGTAATCACAAACCAAAGTAATAAGGGGTTTTCTGAATCTCTGAATCAGGGCATCTCGGAAGCGAAAGGTGATTTCATTCTTGCGCTTCATAACGATGTTACCCTCGAACCCGGAACGTTTGAGAAGCTGTCGGACGCTTTTACACAAAGCGATGAGATTGTGATGGCCGTTCCTCAGCTAAACGAAACAGGCCACGCCGCTCAGCAATCCGGAACTGATTTTAACGAAGAATTTCTTCTCACCGATGTAGTGGACAGCTGTTGTTTTATGGTTAAACAAGATTTTCCGTTACAGTTCAGCAACCAGTATGGTCTTGCCTTTTTTGAAATGGAGGATCTGTGCAGGCAGATCACGTCCAACGATATGCTAATAGCCGTGGCAACAGACACGAATGTAATCCATCACAGTGGCCAAACCACCGAAAAGATGGGCTTTCGAATGGTTCCTCAGCGAAAATGGAGAAACAGAGCTCTTTTCAATAAGAAATGGGAAAAGAGCTCTGTCTATACCATTCCTATACAAGGAACAATACCAGACCGTCTTGAACAATTAGAGCCTCCTGCCAACCCCTCAGATCCGCCTCTTCAGTGGATTGAAGCCATCGGGGAGTTTTTAACTGACGAGGTTAGAACGCAAATCATGCGGTCTGATTATAACAAGCTCGAGCTGCTAACAATTGTCTCTTCACTTCTGATGGCTGACAGCCGCGAACTGCTGCGCAATTTAGAAGACAGACTTGACAATCTGGAACTCCCCGTACCAATGTTGATGCTGTTCATTAACTACTATTACGAAAAAAACATCTTCTCGAGATGCCGCCATTATCTCAAAAAAGCAGCCGACAGCCATCCGGCATTCGATCTTTTCAGACTTAAAATACATGTTGCAGATAAAGAAGAAGAGGATGCATCCCGCCTGCTGGCTAAATTACTCGAATCGTATCCCGCCAGCCCGGATCTGTTTCACCTGGCTTCTAAACTATACCGGCAGATCGGCGATGAAGACGAGGCTAACTCCTTTGCAGCTATGGCCAATCGGCTCGACCCGGTAAGTTTTCCAACTGAAGAAACAGCGTTTGAAATAAAATTTTAAGGTGCAAGGTGCAAGGTGCAAGGTGCAAGGTGCAAGGTGCAAGGTGCAAGGTG
>CAZXYQ010000144.1:0-6469 GCA_964644975.1 uncultured Rhodohalobacter sp. | reverse complement strand
TTCGGGGCGGTTCATGGATGGATGGCGTTGAGGATCAGCGCTGTGCAAAACGACGGGGTTCGCAGGAGCGCTGGAAGATGCTCGATCCGCAAATGCCTAAAAGTTTATGGTGGCACACCAATGCTCAATTTGTTGGATTTAGGCTGGTACGACCGTTGGAAACTCCTCCGTCTGATGTTATAGAAAAGTATTGGATTGAGGAGATGCAGGATTTTTAATCTTGTGCAAAAAGCAAATGAATCTGTTACGAATGAAATGCAATCAGCGTAGAACATCATATCGTGCGAACAGATTTTTAACTAAGGATACACTTAATACTGAATCGGAACACAATTATGAACAAACCAGACAAACCGGTAAAAACATCAATATCACGCAGAGAATTCTGCAAAAATGCTTCAATGGCGGTAGGGGGAGGTCTCCTATTGGGTTCGCTACCGATTGGAGCGAGCGCATTTGCAGCTGCTAGTAGTGAATTAAAGGTTGCTGTAGTAGGTTGTGGCGGTCGGGGAACCGGAGCGGCTAATCAGGCACTGCAGGCTGATGACGGCGTGAAAATCGTAGCCCTTGCAGATGCGTTCAGAGACAGACTGGACAGCTGTTACAGCACGCTCTCCCAGAGATATGGTGATTCAGGAAGGCTCGATATACCTGAAGAGCACAAGTTTACCGGTTTTGATGCTTATAAGCATGCCATTGAACTGGCTGATGTTGTGATACTCGCCTCTCCTCCGGGGTTCAGACCCAGACATTTTGAAGAGGCCGTTCGAGCCGGGAAACATGTATTCATGGAAAAACCGGTAGCTACTGATGTGCCGGGAGTTCGGCAGGTACTGGATGCCGGACGGGAAGCTAAGCGCAAAAATCTGAACGTGGTTGTGGGGCTTCAGCGACGATATCAAACCAACTACCTTGAAGCGTTGAAACGGGTACAAAACCAGGAAATTGGCCGGATTATATCAGGCCAAGTCTATTGGAACAGCGGTGGTGTGTGGGTAAATGAAAGAGAAGCCGGGCAATCCGAAATGGAGTACCAGATGCGAAATTGGTACTATTTTAACTGGCTCTGCGGAGATCATATCCTCGAACAGCACATTCACAACATTGATGTGGCAAACTGGTTTATCGGCGAATATCCTGTGAAAGCCCAGGGAATGGGTGGCCGGGAAGTACGAACCGGAAAAGATCATGGAGAAATATTCGATCATCATTTTGTAGAGTATACATATCCCAGCGGTGCGATCATATCGAGCCAGTGCCGTCATCAACCCAACTGTATGAATCGGGTGGATGAAGTTTTTCAGGGGACAACCGGAACCATTCATACCGACAGCAGCCATAAAACTGTGATCCGTGATTTCTACGGAAATATTCATTACGATCACGATGGCAGTAACGATCCGAATCCTTATCAGCAGGAGCACGATGACCTTTTCGCAGCTATTCGAAATGGAAATGTGATCGATGACACCGATTTTGGTGCAAAAAGTACTCTTGCCGCCATCATGGGCCGAATGGCAACGTACTCAGGTCAGGAGATTGAGTGGGATGAAGCCTTTAACTCAAATATGAAAATCGTACCGGACGAACTGGGTTGGGATGTAACTCCTCCGGTACTTCCAAATGATGAGGGATATTACCCCGTGCCTGTACCGGGAGAGACCAGGGTTATTTAATTCATAAATGGTTCAATTTTATAAAATCGGACAAGATTCAAGTCTAAAAATCTACACTTGTCTGCCTTATGTGATAGAATAACAATACTCTCAAAAAAAAAGGAGTTTATCTTGAGATAAACCCTTTTTTTGTGGGTTGATCATTGTGGCTTTCAGAAGAAAATCCGCTATAAATCCGGTATCTTCAACTCGCGATGATCCTGCTGAATGTGCAGTGTAGCCGAACTTACCGCATCAAACTGGAGGATGAATTGGGATCAAACGTAACGTTAAAAGAGATAGCAAAGGCACTTGATGTCTCAATGATGACAGTTTCAAGAGCTTTAAATAACAAAGAGAATGTAGACGCCAAAACAAAAAAGCGGGTGATCGAAAAAGCCCGGCGTATGGGTTATACTCCAAACCACGTGGCTAAAAGTCTTGTGTCTCGAAAGACGTTTACCATAGGGGTTGTGATACCTGAAATTTCGCATGTCTTTTTTGCACAGGTTATTAGTGGTATTGATGAGATTACCTATCGACAGGATTATCAGCTGATTTTAACCAATTCAGCAGAAGATTTTGAGAGAGAAAAAAAAGCTCTTCAAACCCTTCGATCAAAAAGAGTGGACGGTATTTTAGTCTCCTGTTCTGAAACCACCGGAGATTTTTCCCATTTCAAGGAAGTGATTGATAGCGGCATTCCGCTTGTTTTTTTGATCGGTGTATTGAAGGAATAGGGGCGAGTACGGTGCGTGTGAATGACAGAGAGGCATTTAAAAAAGTAACGCAGCATATGATTGATCACGGGTATCAGCGAATTGCTTGCCTCCACGGTCCGGATATATCGATCGGAAAACAAAGGCTTGAAGGGTATTTCGAAGCTTTGGCTGAAAATAAAATTGATGTAAATGAAAGCTTGATGACCGAAAGCGGATATCTTGAAAAAGGCGGCTACCGTGCAATGGAAAAACTGCTGCAGTTACCAAAAGATCAATGGCCCGATGCAGTGGTTACCGTAAATGATCCCGTTGCCATAGGAGCGCTGGACTACATGAAAGACCAATCCATCTCTGTTCCGGATGAAATTGCCATTACGGGATTTTCTAACGATATCCGGGCAAGTTTGCTGAATTGTCCGCTTACCTCAGTGAAACAGCCGGCTGAAAAGATTGGGAGGGAAGCGGCTAAAAAGCTAATCAAAGTGATGCAGAACAGCGATGAACCTACAGAAAATATCGAACTTAAAACCGAACTGATGATCCGAAAATCATGCGGATGTAATTCTGGTTAGATTTCAATTTTAACAGTGGCATCGGGTTATATTTGGAAGTTATTTATTGAGTAGCTACATTTTTGATGTTAACGATAACACGCTGATTGCCGTATTCGCTTTAAGTTCCATCAGAAAACGCCATCTGAAGTGTGTAAAGTTGCACAGAACAGAGCTGAGGATAAATTCTATGAAAATAATGTTACGAATCGCTGGATTTTTTCTCTTGTTAAATCTGCTGATGCTGAATTCGATTTCTGCACAAGATCAGCCCTTCTATTTCGGTGCTGACCTATCGTTTGTGAATCAGATGGAAGATTGCGGGGCCGACTACCTTAGGGATGGCGTTTCAGAAGATCCATTCAGAATATTTGCAGATGAAGGTGGCAATCTTGTACGCGTTAGGCTCTGGGTTGATCCTTCTTGGTGGCAGGAGCCGCTCCATCAGCCGGGTGGAGTGAAGCCATACTATGGCGGCCTTGAAGATGCGAAGAAAACCATCGAACGGGCACAGGCCGAAGGAATGGAAGTGATGATGGGGTTCCACTATTCAGATTTTTGGGCCGATCCGGGTCGTCAGCTTATTCCGCGCGGGTGGCTTGATGTTGCTGAAAACCCGGTAGCGCTTGCCGATTCAGTTTATCACTACACAAAGTTGGTCCTGGAAGAGCTCGACAGTGAAGGACTGATGCCCGAGTTTGTGAAAGTTGGAAATGAAAACAATCCCGGGATCATGATTCACATCCCCGAAGAGGATAGCTTCGAAACTGCCGGCACTGTTTACTCAGAGGGTGACTGGCAGCGTCATGCCGATATTTTCAACTCAGGAATTTCGGCCGTTCGCGAGGTTGGGGCTACAGCGTCAATCAAACCGAAAATTTCATTGCACTGGTCAAATCTCGAGGGACTTGAATGGTGGTACAGCAATCTGATTTCGTACGGCGTTACTGATTTTGACGTGATCGGCTTTTCCTATTACTACGCCTGGCATGAAGGGAGCATAGCGGAGCTTGAATCTGCGGTTGAAACGATGGTTGAGGAGTTTCCCGGGTACGATGTGATGGCCGTCGAAACGGGATATTTATGGTCTGACCAATATGTGGGAATTATCAATGAACCCGATCCGGAATACCTGCCGGTGATTCCGGAAAAACAGTTGGAGTATATGGTCGACTATTCGCGCGCCGTGATGCGTGCCGGAGGAACCGGGGTGGTTTTCTGGGAACCGGCCTGGGTCGAAACTCAATGTCGCACACCCTGGGGGTCGGGTTCCTCACATACGCACGTTGCGTTTTTTGATCCTGAAACCACAAATTTTATGGAGAATGGGGCCGGTAAATGGCCGAACAGAAGATTTTATGAAAACCCGCATGCTCCCAAGGTTACGTTTTTAGTTGATATGTCGGGCGTGGACGTCTCAGATGATGTAGTGTTTGTGACCGGTGATTTTACGGGTGATGATAATTGGGAACTGGTTCAAATGGCGTATGAAGGTGACGGAATTTACAGTTACTTCACGTATCTGCCCGAAGGGAGCGATGGGGCCTTCTATTTTCTGAACGGTGAGGATTGGGATGCCAGGGAAAAAGTACCTGATGCGTGTGCCAACCGAAGGGATACCGACCGGGAGTACATCATCGGTGCATCAGATATGGCTTTCGATTTCAAATGGGCAAGTTGCGATCCGATATATGCCACAACAGAAGTAAACGTCACGTTTCGGGTAGATATGGCCGGACGTGAAGTAAAAAAATCTTGACTGGTTTGCAGTCTGGTGGCTATCACCTCGTAGAGCTGGATGCGGGGATTTTATTTGGCGGAGTCTAACTTTAAAGGCTATGAGAAGGCGATTTCTCAGAAACCAGAAAACTGGCCGTGATTAAATAAAACTATAATTAAATCAACCGCTGACTATTGGAAACACGAACCAATTAAGTATTCTGCTTAGAAAAAACCTGTCATTTTAAACCCATATTTTTGGCAAGATCAACTTAAAGACCTGAGATTAAAAATGTGGTCAAGCACAAATTTTGGGTTAAAATATAATAGACTATATGAAAGTAACCATTCAATACATCCATAAATAGCATGGAAAATCTCATTATAATCAGCAGTTTTCTGTTCTTTATTCTGTTTGTGGCGGTATTTACCTGGTGGTGGGTGCGTGATCAGGACACCTCCAGCCTCGACGGGTACTACCTTGCAGGCCGGAGGCTTAGTTTTCCGTTTATTGCCGGATCATTGCTACTGACGAACCTCTCAACCGAGCAGATGGTGGGCCTGAACGGGTCCGCTTTTATTGATGGCCTGAGCGTGATGGCGTGGGAAGTACTGGCTGTTTTGGCACTTGTTTTGATGGCTCTCTACTTTTTGCCGAGGTTTCTAAAAAGCGGAATTGCAACCGTTCCGCAATTTCTTGGCATCCGGTTCGATCACGGAACGCAGGTGATCTCTAACCTGATATTTCTGGGAGCGTATGTTGCAATTTTGCTTCCTATTATTCTGTATACGGGAGCCACAGCACTTGTGGGGATGCTCGATATCCAGGGGCTAACCGGTATCGATTCATACGTTGGTGTCATCTGGCTGACGGTCTGGGTGGTCGGAATCATCGGGTCGTGTTACGCGCTATTTGGAGGACTGAGTTCGATTGCGGTTTCCGACCTTCTGAACGGAATTGGATTGCTGATTGGTGGCCTTGCGATCACCTATTTTGGCCTGCAGGCAGTGAGTGGTGGCGAAGGCATGTTGCAAGGATGGCAAACCCTGAATGAAGCGAACCCGGAGCGGTTTAACTCCATTGGGGGGGGCGATCAGCAGGTTCCGTTCTCTACCCTATTTACGGGTGTGCTTCTGTTAAACGTATTTTATTGGTGTACGAACCAGCAGATAATCCAGCGAACGTTCGGAGCCAGCAGTCTCGAAGAAGGGCAAAAAGGTGTGCTTCTTACCGGCTTGCTGAAACTGCTCGGGCCGCTCTACCTCGTACTGCCCGGGATTATCGCATTTTACCTCTACGCTGATACAGGAATTGAGGCTGACAGCGCGTACGGCGTTTTGGTCAGAGATGTGTTGCCAACACCTATGACAGGTTTGTTTGCGGGGGTAATGGTTGGCGCGATTCTCAGTTCATTTAACTCTGCACTAAACGCCACCTCTACACTTTACGGATATGGATTCTACAAAGCGATCTGGAACAAAGAGGCATCAGACGACCAGATCGTGAAAGCAGGTAAACACTTTGGATGGATCGTGGCCCTATCGGCCATGATTATCGCTCCGCTTCTGATTGGTCAGGCGAGCATTTTTCAGTACCTGCAGCAGATGAACGGAATCTATTTTATTCCCATACTGGCGGTCATCCTTGTGGGAATGATCGGTCCCAAAATACCTCCGGTTGCGGCAAAATGGGCTCTTGTTATTGGCTGTCTTTCTATCGCTACAGGATATTTTGTACCGCCGTTTAACGGCTGGGTAGCCCAAATTTCGGAGTTTCACTTCCTGGGAATGGCATTCGTACTATTGGTCGGGCTGATGCTTA
>CAZXYQ010000143.1:4830-6543 GCA_964644975.1 uncultured Rhodohalobacter sp. | reverse complement strand
GCATAAGCCGATGTAAACTTAATGCCATTCTCTGCAATGTTATCAAGATTGGGGGTTTGTATGAGTTCGGCGCCGTATATTCCTACATCTCCAAAGCCTATATCATCTGCATATATGATGACTACATTTGGCTTGGTGAGGTCAGGCTCATCCGGAGTTGAAGAGCTGCAACCAATTATGGACAGCAACAAAAAACTGCATATTAGTGTAATGTTACAGGTGATCGATTTCCAAGTTGATTCTGCACATTCTTTCATAAAAACCCCCGGATTAAATTTATCGGCCATTCAGAACGGTGATGTCATTTTCGCTCAAAATTCTTTCATACAGTTCCATCATGTCCTCTACGATTTCAGGTTGCTGATCTGCTAAATTTGTTGTTTCGCCAGGATCATCTGCCAAGTTGAACAAATATATCGTATCTCTGGTGGGCATCGGGGTACTGATTGGGTTTTCCCTTTCATTATGCTTTGGGTTGACCCATCCAGGAACTCTTGGGTTCGGAATTAGCTTCCAGTCCCCTACTCTAAGCCCCATATGGTCTCTTCCGGCTCCTTGTTGCAGAATATGCGGGCGGCCATCAAAACTTTTACCAAGCAACACTTCAAGCATATCAATACTATCAATACCGGTATCGTCTGGCAGCTGAATTTCTAACAACGAAGCAAAACTTGCCATTAAATCAACCTGGCTGAATTTTGCATCTGATACAATCCCGGGTTCAACCACGCCCGGCCAGTTTACGATAAATGGAAGTCTTGTGGCTCCCTCAAATGCAGTGTATTTTCCACCGCGATAAATACCGTTAGCAACATGGCCATTGGCATCCTCAATGGCACCATCGTCATATCCGTCATCATAGATGGGCCCATTATCGCTTGTAATAATGAGTAGTGTATTTTCTCTAAGCCCCTGTTCTTCAAGAATTCTTACAATCTCACCCACACTCCAGTCGAACTCTACGGTATGGTCGCCTCTTAAACCTGTTTCGCTTGATCCCAGAAATTTTTCATTTGGGATTCTTGGAACATGGTTCTGATGCAGTGGGAAAAACAGAAAAAACGGGTTGTCTTTATTTTCACTTATGAATTCCTCGGCCAACGCCACAAGCTCTATAGACATCTCTTCATCATCCCACATGGCTGAAGCTCCGCCTTTTTGAAACCCAATCCGGCTAACGCCATCAAGAATAGAACCCGAATGCTGGTTATCTGCCAGATAACGCAGTAACTCCGGATGACTATTTCCCGTAGGTTCGCCCTCAAAATTTTCATTGTAATCCACATAAAGTGGATCATCCGGATCCAGGTTTTCCACGTAATGTCCATTCACATAGACTGTAGGAACGCGATCAGTTGTGGTTGGAATGATAAACGACTCTTCAAAACCGAGTTCGAGAGGACCCGGTTTTACTACGCCGTTCCAGTCGATTTCCCCTTCTCCTAAACCAAGGTGCCATTTACCAATTATAGACGTGCGATACCCGTTTTTCCGGAACATTCTTGCAATATTAAATCCATCCGGATCGATTAAAAGAGGAGCATCGCCATCCAGAATTTGTGCACGTTCGTTTCTGAAAGCATATTCTCCGGTCAGGATGGAATAACGGCTTGGTGTACAGGTAGATGACGTTGCATACGCAGAAGTCATCTTCATACCGCTGCGAGCCATTTCATCCATGTATGGAGTTGGAATTAATTCGGATCCGTAGAT
>CAZXYQ010000143.1:0-4730 GCA_964644975.1 uncultured Rhodohalobacter sp. | reverse complement strand
ACATCATGATTATTTTGGTTTATGTATCTTGGTTTAAAATCATTTATCCGGCTGGCTTCCCCACCAGTTGTTTTCGGGATCAAAATCAGGTGAGAGAAACAGCAATCTTCGCCGTTCCAGGTTAGCCATACGGTTTTCCTTCACGCGCTGTAACCGGTTCCTCTCAGCTTGCGGACTGTATTCAGGATCAGGTACCGGAAAAAGAGCATTGTTTTCGTTAAGGTGATCTATTAGCATACTCTTCAGCGATTCCGTCTTATGCGGAAATTGCTGAGATAGATTCCGGGATTCCATAATATCCGACCGAAGATTGTACAGCTCCGGTTCTTCGGTTTCGTAGTCATAAATAAGTTTCCAGTCCCCTTTTCGTACCGCACTTGACGGGCGGCTATCCTGGTTACTGTAATGGGGATAATGCCAAAACAAAGGCCTATCCTGAATGGTACCTCCATCGAATATTGGCTTCAGGCTTACACCATCTATATGCTGGTCCGGTAAAAGAGGAAGCCCCGCCATATCCAGCAGGGTTGGGAACAGATCGGTACCGGTTACCGGTTCCCCTGAGGATGTGCCGGGTGGTATCATACCGGGCGCTGCGATGAATAAAGGAATTCGAATACCGCCTTCGAACAAAGAACCCTTGCCGCTTCTTAGAGGCAGGTTAGATGTTGCAAAAGCGTCTCCGCTGGAAACGCCGCCATGATCAGACGTAAAAACAATGATGGTATTCTCGTCGAGATCAAGCTCTTTTAGTCCATTAAGAACATGGCCAACCGCTGTATCCATATCTTGTACCAAACCCCCGTATAACGGATTATCTTGAACCGTTCGAACCGGGAGATACCGGCCCATTTCAAAACCGTATTCTGCTATTCCAAGAGAATCTGCCCGATCCCGGTATGTTTTCCAGCGCTCGTACGAAGTTTGCAAAGGTGAGTGTACGGCATAAAAAGATAGTTTTGCAAAAAATGGCTTTCCGGTTTTTCGAGGATGATATTCATTAAAAAATGACACGGTTTCATCTGCTAACCTGAAAGAGAGCTGCTCTCCCGGATCTCTGTTCTCCATATACGGATTGGTGTATGGATCAAAAAAGCCACCTGGAGGACTCCCAAATGAGCCACCCCCAAAATTTATTTTAAACCCATGATCTTCAGGCATGGAGCCCTCACCACCAATATGCCACTTTCCGGCTAAAAAAGTAATATACCCGGCATCCTGCAAGGCCCCCGCCAGTGTTATGTGGTCTTGTGACAGGTATTCGGTATTTAAGGGAGGCAGCATTCTCGTGTGTCGGTTGTGCTCACGCCACTCCTCACCGGTTAATGCTCCAATCCAGTCGGTTATACCATGCCGGGATGGATATTGCCCGGTCATAAAACTTGCCCTTGCCGGACTGCAAACCGGTGAATTTGCATAGCCATTTGTAAACTCCATTCCCATTTGTGCGATCCTGTCTGAGTTTGGAGTTTGATGAAATTTGCTGCCTGTATGACTCAAATCGTAATAACCCAAATCATCAACCAAGATGAACAGGATGTTCGGTGGCAGTTCCTCCTGGTGATCACAAGACACTGTTACAGACATAAACCCTGTGAGCAGTAGCATACTTACAACTGACCATTTGGCTATTTTAAATTTCTGAATCATTAAATAAATCTGCTGAGTCTTCCGGATAGCTGCTTTAGTTTCTAATTGGTTCAATTCTATAGGTGTATGAAATTGGATGGTTTCTTACTCTGAAACCGGGTTCAGGTAATGCACGCGGACTCCAGCTGTTAATTCCGCCTACCCCCATTTGACGGTAATCTACATTCACAAATACACTGCTTCTTTTCTCCATTTGCCAGGTATAACGGCTTCGTTCTTTATCATCTCTGTGATAGTGGCTGGCAGATGTGCTTATCAACGGATCACCCGTAAAACGGATTCCTTTTCCATTATCATCGGTAAAAGTTATCCAGCGAACATCGGTTTTATTACCATTTTCCTGCGGACGTGAATACTCAATCCATGAATCGGCAACGGTTGAGCTGTAGATACCGACCATTTCTGAATTTCTGTCAACATAATTTTCCTCAGGACCACGTCCATACCAGTTCATATTTTCAAATCCCGGTGCAAGTTCCAAACGTGTTCCAAAGCGCGGCATCATTCCGGGTACGCCCTCCCGATCTCCGGGTTCGTAATCAACCGTAAGATCAATGCTTCCATCCTGATAGATTTCATAGGTTTTGGTTACAACTGCGCCAATCATGGGTACATCCACTTCCATCTTTAGCTGCACGTGTTCCATGGGTGATACACGGTTGAAGTTGTTTGGATTTACCTGCTCGCCATTTACCAAAAACTGTCTTCTGACGGTGTGATGCGCTCCCTGCCAGATCATTAGGTTTCTGTGCTGAGCTGAACGCATAGCGGCACGATCATTATCCGTAAGTGCTCTCCAGAAATCAAGCTGCGGGCCGCCCAAAATCACCTGGTCATTATCTATGTGATACGATTCCATATGCATTCGTATCACATCAAACACAACATGGAATCCATTACCGGCAACGGTAAAATGATTAGCGTTTAGAGTTGGCTTTAAAAGTTCATCACGTTCCGGAATGGCTAATTGTGGCGTTTCACTGTGTGGCAGTTCGAATTGCTCCCAGCCCAGCACATAACCTTCAGAGGCAAAAAACTTGTCTCCATTATTCTTAAAAAGGAAATTCAGGTGGTACTCCTTTCCGTTTTTAAAGCTGAAGTCTGTGTACGGCACAGTTACCTCTTTGGATTCCCACGCCTCGATATCCAGGGGCTCAAGCTCTCCGGAAAGAACTTCTACTCCGTTTTCCGTTAACTGCCATTCGCCGGTAAGTTTATCACTCAGGTTTATAAAGTTGAATCTGTTTTTAATTGAAAACACACCTGCAGCCGCGTCAACTTCCGTCACATGAACATATTGGTGATAATACTTAAGGGCTTTGAGTCCGGGACGCGGTTCCATTCCGGCTGATACCACGCCATTCATATTGAAATTGCCATCGTGCTGGATTCCATGCGGGTCTTCAAAGTAACCACCAAATACAAAGAATTCATCGAGCCCGGATGTTTCTCTGAATCTCTCAGGTACGTTGTGAATCAGCCCCTGGTCCATCCAGTCCCACACAAATGCTCCCTGGAAATTGTTGTCTTCGTAAATCAGGTCCCAGTAAGCTGCCAGATGGCCATTACTGTTCCCCATGGCGTGTGTATATTCGCATAACATGAGAGGCACATCAGGCTGCTCTTCAATAAAGCGCTCCACGCGCTGCGGAGTTGCATACATAAATGAGCCGATGTCGGCATTAAATAAACCGCCATCCGAAGTCGTACCTTCGTAATGGAAGGGACGCGTTGGGTCTAATTGCTGAATGTGCTCATAAATGGCTGTCATATTCGGGCCGTCACCTGATTCATTTCCCAGTGACCATATAATAATGGACGGATGATTTCTGTCTCTGTAGATCATATTGTCGATACGATCTAATTTAGGGTCAAGCCATTCAGGGTCATTGGCTAATTTATTATCGATGTTAGTGCCAAACTCGTGCGTCTCAATATTTGCTTCATCAATCACATAAAATCCATACTTGTCCAGCAAATCGTAAAAGAATGGATGGTTGGGATAATGAGCGGTACGTACCGCATTTACGTTATGCTGTCTCATCAACTTGAGGTCTGCCTTCATATCTTCGCGGGTCACAGCATGGCCCCTTTCCGCATTATGATCATGGCGGTTCACACCTCTCATGTGGATAACTTCCCCGTTCACCAATAGGCGGCCATCCTTAATCTCAACAGCTCTGAAACCAACTTTTTTGGGTATGACGGCTAAAACATCTCCATCTGAGTTACTGAGCGTAATAAAGAGGTCATACAAATAGGGTTGCTCAGCATTCCAATGATGCACATTTGGTATTTCAGATACTTCAAATTCAAAGTCCGTTTCCCATCCATTAGCTTCAACAGTTTTTGCGCCTTCATGAACTTTGGACCCATCAGCGTCATAAAGTTCTAATGAGACATTCACATCAGCTTCTGACATATTACCCAGCAAAGAAATATCACCGGAAAAGCCGAAGAGACCGTTGGTGTAGGTTTCATCCAGACTTGAGGTAATCAGAAAATCCCTTAGATGAATATTGTCTGTACTCCACAGGTACACATCCCTGAAAATACCGGCCAACCGCCAGTAATCCTGATCCTCGAGATATGCGCCATCACTCCATTTGTATACTTCAACAGCGATTTCATTCTCACCCTCATTCAAATACTCAGAAACATTAAACTCTGCAAGTGTGCGGCTGTCCTGGCTGTAGCCAACAAATTCTCCATTAATCCACACATAAAAAGCCGATGCTACACCATCAAATCCCAAAAACACCTGGCGCCCATCACAATTATTGTCAACGTTAAAGGTAGTGCGATAAGAACCTACAGGATTATAATCATAAGGAGCGCGAAGATCTTCAATTTCGAATGGATACCGGATATTGGAATATATCGGAATACCATGCCCCTTTACCTCCCAATTTGAGGGTACGGAAATACTGCCCCAGGCGGAATCATCAAATCCTTTTTCATAGAAATCCGCCGGTCGCTCTGAAGGATTATCTGAATAGTGAAATCTCCAATCGCCGTTCAAGAGTTTAAACCACTCTGAAGTCTCCCTGTCATAAGCTCTGGCAGCTTCCTTATCAGGG
>CAZXYQ010000142.1:0-6609 GCA_964644975.1 uncultured Rhodohalobacter sp. | reverse complement strand
ATACAATTGACACCCCATTTTTATCTGATACATTCAAATGTTTAGGACGCTATTGATAACTAATATACTCTTGTATGTAATAGTTATGTTCGGATTTAACATAATCGGTAATAACTCCGACTTATAAATATCACAAAACTGAAACTATGCGTCGGATCTGTATTATAAATCAACAGATCCGCGCATGGTTTCGTCTTTATCTCTCTGCTTATTTACCGTTCAGATCAAGCCTTCTCTCCTGTTTTATTAGCCTTGAAATCCACGCTTCTGGCTGACGGTTCTCTTTTATTTGATTAAGGTACCTGACCGATTCTTCAAAATTTTCAAACCCTTTATACGCTACAAAAAAGAAACCGGATGCGGGATTGTACAACATGTGTGTATCCAGCCCCTCGTCTTCAAATGAATGATAGAGCCGGTCTGCCAACCCCCTCCGCTTAAATGATCCGCCAATTACGTAGTATTCATAATTTTTATGATCGCTATTTACGTTTTGGATGTCTTCTGCATTCCATGAAGTTGTCATTTCCGAAATTATCCGACTCTCGATAGCCGTCTCAGAAATACCTTTGTAGGGGTTTGAGGGTCGAATTTCATTTAATTCAATCTCTTTTAGCTCAATGGTTTGATTGCGCACGGATCTGTGTTCTTCATCAGGCTGTATATTTGTTTGTTCGCCCCCCAAATCCATATCCGGGAATGTGTGGTCAACCGGCGGCTCCGGCACATATGCCGGCGGAACAGGGCTTTTATCACTGATATAGCTCATATTATTACGGTGCGATTCTTTTGTATCAGCCAGAAGATTTCCCTTGCTTCTGAATGCTCGCTGAAGCCGGTCGTCTAGCGATTCCTCCAGCTCGGCCTGAAGCAGAACAATCAGTTCAGACTCTTGAACATCCGTAGAGTTATATCCAAAAAGGTATTTTAGCCCAAGGAACCATCCCGGAAGATCTTTCAGGATTGGTATACCTCTTCTGATTTCAGTTTGTTCAGACCTGTAAAGCCCCGCAATCACCGTACTTTCTCCATCAAGAAGTAGTGCATGCGTGTTAGCCTGCTGTTTGTTAATTACAGTGCTGACGGGATCGGGCTGTGCAGAGGATCGTTCAGCTTCAAGATCCAGATAAATCAGGGTAGTATCTCCTAATTCAACGATTTGAGGACGTACAAGAAGAATGGTACCGGTGCTAAAAAACTGATCCGTTACATTTCCGGCAAAATCACGCTGTTTTATCGAAAAGTCCTGGCCAACCTGAATGCGCCCCTCTTCCCCATCCATTACTTTTACGCTGGGCGTAGCAAGAATCTTACCGAGGTTATCAGCTTCAAATGCGCTAAACAGAGCCTGCACCTGGATTCCTCCTCCTACATCACCAAAATTAATGAGCGAATTGAACACATTCTGAGATACGTTTTGAGCTCCCTGAGCATTCACAGAGACAAACTGATTCCCAAGCAGTTCAGCGCTTGGCAGTTGTTCATTTCCACTTTCTGACACAAAATCGCTAAGGTTCGCAGGTACATTGTTCGTCAGAGTCGACCAGTCTACTCCAACCTCCCGCAGAGCTCGTTTATTTCCTTCAAAAAACGTAGCGTTGATTCGGATTTCGCGGGTATTGGTTGTAATATTTAAACCGTTCACGTCCTCTGAACCTGTTCGGCGCTGAACCGTTTCTTCCCCTTCCCGCTGCTTCTCGCGTGCAGCTTGGGCCGTCAGAATTTCGATGATATCATCTGATTCAAAAGCCACAAGATTTTGAACGCGCATGATGTAATTCAGAGCGTCTTTCCAGTGCATTGCGGGAAGCGAAACTCCAATTGGCCCAGATACATTCGACCGGTCTATAATGAAACGCTGTTCAAACTCCTGCGCATAGTTCGTCAAGATTTCAATTGCATCCTGATATGGAGTTCGCCTGTCGAAGGAGATCAACTCCTCAGGATTTGTATACTCGCGCGGAGGTCCGTCCACTGCCTGAGAATAGAGTAGTTCTGAAATTCCCAATAAAAAAATGAGAGTTAATAAAGCTGTTTTGTACATACGTTTTGTGATTTTCATCGTTTTACCTCGAGCGAAATTATATCTATAATTCCACCTTTATTTAGGCGAAATGAGACATTGCCCTGATTAATGTTGATCGATTCGAGACGGCCAAGATAAACTCTGTCGCGTTCACGAAGGGTTTGCAGTACTCCGTTTTGATCCAGCAAATACACCACGCCATTACCAATTCCAACAAGCTGACTTTGTTCAACATTGACAAGATTGTCGGTATTGGGTTCTACGTTCCTTATAAGTGGATAAAATGGATTATGTGATGCAAAAGATACTCTGCCTGATATGGCCGGAGTATTTCTTGCTGTAAAAAAGTTTAGACGATCGTAATAGCTATCCAGTCTAAAGTTGAAGGTTACATAATTGTATTCCGTAACCTGGCTCACGGGGGATATAACAAGGTCTTGAATTTTTTGAACTGGCTCACTGTTCTCAATGCGAGTCAATAAGTTAAGAACAGCCGTATAAGGTCCCCGGCCTGCTATCTGCGTGGTGACAATTCCGTACTGGTCGGTTCGTGTTGAGTCATTAAAAATGAAATCGAACGCGACTGGATCGGTATCGCTCAAAATGGAAAGGTAACGATAAACCTGATCTGGATTGTTCGTGCTGAAGAGTGTTTTATCGTAGTTATCAATAAACTCTCTCGATTCTTCATAGCGCATTTCCAGTTCCGGCAGGCGGTCTGCTATCTCTCGCTTGGAATCGTATTCAGTCTGTTTGCTTTCAACCTGTTCCTGAAGCTCCTCAATTTGTGGAACCTGGTAAAACTGAATGATCGAATAGCCTCCTGTAGCAATCAGAAGAAGAACAAACAGCAAAATTAAAGTATTTCGAATTGCGTATGTCATTATTATTGGGTTGATGCTTGTTGAATTCCGGGATTTTGTTGGGGTGTAAAGAGTGATCTGTCCTCAACTACATCCCGAATCATCATTGAAAATGAGTATATGTCACGTTCACGTAGTTCTTGTTTACGAACATTCAAAAGCGTCACAGACTCAAACTGGCCCGCTAACTCTGGTATCCGTCCTTTGAACAGAGAGTAGCCATCAATCATAAGCACATCTTCATTCTGTCTGAACGATGTAACCCATGTGCTGCCTACATTTTGTACGGCTCTGTTAAATCGATCCATAGTAACGGTCCATTTAATGTTATCCTCATTGAGGTTTGTCAACAGCGTAAGCTGATTCTGCATGAGACTCAGCTCTTGTGAAAGCTCCTCAGAACGCTGTACAAATGGATTCACTTCCGTAATCATACTTGTAAGCTGATTATTTTCTGATTCTAAAGAGTCTATTTCAGCGCTGTTCTGCTGATAAAAGTAGTTGATAAGAATGGGACTAAGGCCTATTAGAATAAGAAGCATAATACCGTGCCACTGCAGCCGGAATGTTTTCTGTTGATCAATGACATAGGATGGTAAAAAAGAGAGGTCAATTTTTTTCGTTATCTCTTTTTTTGCTGCAACACAGGCCAGCCCGATGGCAGTTGAATAAAAGGGAACAATCTCTTTTAGAGAATCACTGTAAGCCAGCTTTTGACTGTTTAATTTGAACTCTTCAATCTTTAACTCGCTGAAGCTGGAGCGAAAGAAATCGAGCACCTTCTCCCCTTTTTTATTATTGAAAATTATTAACTGATCCAATGCCGGCACTTCGCCGGTATCGATCTGAAATAAAATCTTGGAAAATATAGTGTTCAGGTAGTTTTTATGATCAAACCCCTCGTTAATTACCGGTGATACCTGGATCAGCTGATCACCTCTCATAAAGAGAAGGCGGCTCTTCTTTTTTCCAATCTGAAGCAGCGCCGTAATTATTTCACTGTCCATTTTGTAATGATTTCGATACAACCCCATCATCACAGACTCATCAGGTATAACATCCCTGATCAGGAATTTTTCTTTGAATTTGACTCCCGCATTGTAAACCATTTTGAGAGTTGGAGACTCCTGACCTACCGAACCGATGATGAGAGTGCCATCATTACGAATTTTAAAATCGTAAAGATCTACATCAGGCTTTCGGTCGTAGAGGTCAAATAACTTCTCTTCAATAACCTCTAAAACTTCTTTCTTCTTTATATCGGAGTAATTGAGATCACTCAGAAACTGAAAGATAGTGTCTCCTGCGGGCACGTTTACAGAAACGAATTTGCGGGAGGCCTCTACATTTGATAGATAATCGTAAATAAGTTTTTCATTAGTGATAGAGTCGTCTGATGATTGCGAAAGCAGGTCATCTTTTCGGCCATCAATATCATCGCTATCCAGGTCATCTAAATCAATCTCTCCAAAAAGATCATCATCATCGGACATTGAAAGAGACTTATCAGACTCTTTACTTTTTTTCTCCTCTTTTTTATTGTCATCCTCAAGACCGAAGACAAGATCTGCATCAAGCTCATCTTCAAAATTCGTATCGTCTGTTTCTTGCTCGAGTATAGAGGTACTTTGCGATCGTTTAATCGGTTCAACAAGCGTTAGCTCATCAACACGCACCAGGCGCAATTGATTTTTTTCCGATACAACACGTGCAACTTTGAGTGAGTCACCTTCAAGGCTGATCCCAATAAATTCTGTTGATTTGAACATAGCGTTTAGTAATCCAGGTCGTTAAAAAGTTGAAACAGCCTTTTTTTATTATTGGCATTATTGATCGCTTCTTCTTTTGAGATCTGTCCTGCATCAAAAAGCCGTTTTAAATCCTGTTCCATTGTAATCATTCCCATTTCACTGCCCTCCGCAAGCATCTGGTAAATTTCGTTTACGTTATCGTTTCGAATTGCCGCACGAACAGATGGAGTTACCAGCAATACTTCTTTTGCAAGTACCCGCTTGCCATCCAGACTGGGGATCAGTTTCTGGCTGATCACGCCTGTCAACACATCTGCAAGACGCGATCGCACTCTGTTCTGCTCATCTGTTGGTACTTCACCCAAAATCCGTTCGATACTCTCCATTGCTGATGAGGTGTGAAGCGTTCCAAAGGTTTTGTGACCCGAATCAGTTATTTCGAGAGTCGTCATTATAGTTTCAGGATCCCTGAGCTCACCAATCACAATAATATCCGGATCCTGACGAAGAGCCTGAACGGCTCCATTTTTGAAGGATGTAACATCCCGGCCAACTTCCCTGTGGCGTACCACAGAGCGATGCGGTTTGTGAATTAATTCAACAGGAGATGCAATAATGACGATATGCGAATCTACAGTCCGGTTGTTTGCATCGATGATTGTATCGAGCGTGCTCGATTTACCGGAACCCGTAATACCTGTAATAAGAGTCAGGCCGTATTTAAAATATTTTAAACTCAACGCTTTAGCTACCTCTGGATGAACTCCAAGAGTTTTAAAAGGGCGGATTTCTTCATCTATTTTCCGCATGTTCAGCGCCAGGTGTTCAAGATCAAAATAGGAGTTGGCTCTGAATCTCTGTGCTTTATCACCATTTTGAGTTGGAAGAGAGTATGAAAAGTCAAGATTACGATCTTCCATTAACTTTCTTCGCTGTTCCTCAGTGATACTGCTGTGAATTAACACATCAGTTTCTTTGTAGCTGAGTTCCTGGGGTAATTTGAGCGGTGATTTATTTCCAAATATGCGATACCAGATTTTACCATCACACCCTGCGCCACCGATATCAATATCTGAGGCTTCATTTTTTCTCATGTAGAGTAGAAATGAGTTCAGTGATTCCGTAAGACTCTTTCTCTTAAGGTCATCAAGCGCTTTAATCTGTTTACCCAGCTCTTCATGGTAGTCCATTCCCCGAAGCGAGTCCGGAAGGCGGGCAAGAATCTCTCCGGCTATAGAGCGGATGGGTTCGAGCGAGACTTTTGATGATTCTATTTCAACCATGAAGCAAACTGTTAATTATTAGAAAATTTTAATGTTGTACTGTATAGACTATTTCAGCTATGTTTTGTTACAAAAATTCTGAGTATTTACCAGCTTAGGAGAAGAGACTAAAATTGTTGATGAATGAAATAGTGAAGTATCCCCTCACACTTCTTATCGGCAAAAAATCATTTCATTAAAGCGAAAAGTTGAGAATTCATACTGGAAATTTTATTCTGCTGTATTTCGATGATATTTTTGGTGAAAATATTGAAGAGTTTTTCAGGTCGCTTTCTGAAGTAGTTGAGCGCTTCATACCTTTCATACTTTAAAAGAATACAGTCTTCTTCGCACGCTATCCTTTCCGTCCTGTTATTTCTGCTAAACAGAAAAGTCTCTCCTAAAAACTCTTTTTTATCGAGTGTAGCAAGTTGAATGTTTTCTTTCCATACAGAAACTTTTCCTTCAGCAATCAAGTAGGCTGCATTAACGTACTCATCATCACTTAAAATAGTATCTCCTTTGAAAAAGTGAATTTGCTCGCCGAGTTCTAAAAATGCCAGTACATCTTCATAATGGAAGTTTTTCAAGAGATTTGGAGGATCTTTTAAGAGATCTCGAAGATGCTTTTGCATGATACCTTGGCTTATTATTTTTTCATCATCCATATCGTAATGTACTAATCGTCAACTGTGATTGCCATAATT
>CAZXYQ010000141.1:0-6641 GCA_964644975.1 uncultured Rhodohalobacter sp. | reverse complement strand
TGTGATCCAACCCGGCCTGATCTGCACCTGGGACACTCCGTGATCCTGAGAAAAATGCGTCAGTTTCAGGACCTGGGACATCACATTATTCTTATCATTGGGGATTTTACCGCCCTGATTGGCGACCCTACCGGCCAGAATAAAACAAGGCCTTCATTATCTGCAGAAGAGATTAAAGAGAATGCGAAAAGCTACCTCGATCAGGCCGGAAAGATTCTGGACAGGAAAAAAACAGAGATCGTGTATAACGCTGACTGGCTGGGGCCGATTTCATTTGAAGGGGTCATCAAACTGAGTTCTAAACTGACCGTAGCCCGGATGATTGAGCGGGATGATTTCTCAAAACGGTTCAGCAATAATGAACCTATTTCACTGCATGAATTTCTATATCCTCTCGCCCAGGGGCAGGATTCTGTTCATTTAAAGTCGGATGTGGAGCTGGGCGGTACCGATCAGAAATTTAACCTTCTGGTTGGCCGCGATCTTCAGCGTCTAGACGGACAGGATCCGCAGGTTTGCCTGATGATGCCTCTTCTGGAGGGTACAGACGGCTCCCTGAAAATGAGTAAATCGTATGACAACTATATCGGAATTAACGAAGAACCGAATGACATGTATGGCAAAATGCTCTCGATACCGGATGATCTGATCTATCGTTACTATGAACTCGTTACCGATCTGCCGACGGAGAAACTTCCCGCAATAAAAGAGAAAGTGGCTAATGATCCGCGGAATACGAAACATGATCTTGCGTTTACAATCACCCGGATGTACCACGGAGAAAAAGCTGCAAAAGACGCCAGAAAGCATTTCGAACAGACGGTGATCAATAAAGAAATTCCGGATGACGCCCCGGAGTTTACGTTTGAACCGGGCAGCTCACACCGGCTGCTGGACATTATTTCAGACGCAGCGATGACCCAAAGCAATGGCGAAACGAAGCGAATGATGAAACAGGGCGGAGTATCCATAGACGATGAAAAGATTAAAGACATTAATTATGAGATCACATTTTCGGCCGGAGATTCGTTAAACCTGAAAGTGGGTAAAAGGAAATATGCGAAATTAATTAGTTCGTAATAGAATTCATATAGTATATTTACCCTCAGTCATTGGCCGATTTAGGCTATAAATAGTTTAAAAACATAAAGATGGGCACACACTTTAAGGGTTCAAAGAGCGAAGTTAACACGCTGAACGCATTTATAAAGCTGATGCGCTCCACTGAATCATTGAACAACAGGTTGAACAGGCATCTTGCCGAAGCTGATCTGACCGTTAGCCAGTTTGGTGTGCTTGAAGTTCTGCACCATCTTGGCCCGCTCAATCAGCGATCTATTGGTGAGAAACTGCTAAAAAGCGGCGGAAACATCACCATGGTGATAGATAACCTGGAGCGCTTTGGTCATGTGAAAAGAAGAAAAGATCCGAATGATCGCCGTGCGGTACTTATCCATCTAACATCCAGCGGTGAAAAATTTATAGCAGACTTCTTTCCCAGGCATCTCGAGAGAATCAAAGAAGAGTTTGCTGTTTTTACTGAAGAAGAAAAAAAGACGCTCGCCGAGCTTTGTAAGAAGCTTGGCGTTCAGAAAGAATAATGATGTTATCGGGTTGATTCCCGTTTTACCGGGTCGGTAAAGAGAGCCCTTTTCTAAAAAACAGTGTAAGTGATCGGTGATTTTTGGCTCATACAGTTAATGAGTAATCGATCAACATATCAATTTCCATTCGCCTCCCTGCCGGCACTACGAATTGCACTATTATTAATTGCCGGAATTCTTGCCGGATGGGCATCTTTCAGCTACACATTAAGGGGAGGGTATATATGGGCTTATGGCACATTTTTTCTGCTTTGGCTGTTAACCGAGTACAGGCGCGGAACAAATCTGAACGTGCTCAAAGCGTTTCTGTCCACGATACTATATTCTTTGCTGATTGTGCTCTTTGGCGCAACGCTCTATGGCTTTGAACAAGCTCGTCAGGAAAAAATCGTAACAAATGCGTCACCTTTGGATCTCTATGAGTGGGAGACGGTTATTATTGAAGGTGAAATCAGCACAACCGGTACAAGTCGTTCAGGCAGAGTTATCTATGAAATAGATGCCGATCAGACTACCTTTCCGGAAGGTGTAGGGTGGAATCACCCGTATAAAATACGAGTATACGCAGATGCGGATAAAAAAAAGCCGTACGGAGCCGGCACGTATATAAAATCCGAAGTAAGGCTTTTTGCTTTTCCGGAGGTTCGCAATCCACATGATTTCGATTATGGCGCCTGGCTGCACAGCAGAAACATTGTGGCACATGGTGATCTGCAGAGTGTGATTTATACTGAGCCATTGGAGACAACCGGCTGGAACCGGTTGCGGACCTATGTGCAGAAAAATATTGAGTATCTGTTTGATGACAACGTCGCTCCGCTTGCAAAAGCATTAATGATTGGGTACAAAGAGGAGCTTACTCAGGAGGAGCGAGCATCATTTTCACGGTCGGGGTTGTCGCATATTATGGCCGTTTCCGGAATGCATGTTGGGTTTATTATTGCCCCGTTTTGGCTCATAATTCCGTTTTTGTGGAGGCGAAAAAGCGGGAAATGGATTGGTCTGATTATTATGACACTTCTGCTTTTCGGGTATGCGGGCCTGACGGGGTTCAGCGCATCGGTGAGCCGCGCCTCAATAATGGCCTGGCTGCTTACATACGGCAAGCTGTTCCATAAGCTAAGGCATTCAGTAAACCTATTGGCCGTTGCGGCTGTCATATTGCTGATTATTCAGCCTTCACAGCTTTTCGATGTCGGTTTCCAGCTATCGTTTTCCGCTGTATTTATCATTCTTTTAATCCTTCCGGAGGCACAACGAATAATTCCTGAGCGTCACAGATTTGGCTGGAAAGGTGGACTGGCAACCATTATTCTGATATCTGTTGTAGTTCAGCTCGGTCTTTTTCCGATCTTAACCGCCTATTTTGGTGAGTTTTCCTACATAGGTCCTCTTGCAAATGCGCTTGTAGTACCGCTACTATCTATAACCGTTCCGACAGGATTGATCATTACTCTGTTTAATAATATAAGTATAGGTGCATCCGAATGGATAGCTGTGCCGGTAAGCTGGATATTATTGTGGATCAACAGTGTGGCAAGCTATTTTGGGGGAGATGTTGCCGGCTATATTGAGTTTAAGGAGACATCTTATTTTCTATTTATTATATGGCTATTTGCGATTTTATGTGCGGCTTCAATAAGGATGCCGTCGCTGCGTTGGAAGTTGCTGATCTGTTTAGCAGCATCTTTAAATCTGTTTTTAGCAGAAAAGATCATAAATGCTTCAGCTGATCACAATCTGGTGGTAACTGTTCTCGATGTAGGGCAGGGAGACGCCATCCATATTCAAACACCATCAGGAAAAAATATACTGGTAGATACCGGCAGATGGAACCCGATGGGCAACAGTGGTGAGCGGGTTGTTTTACCCTTTCTTGAACATTTAGCTGTTGAAAAGCTGGATGCCGTTATTTTGTCTCACCCGCATGCCGATCACATAGGAGGCCTCCCTTCAATTATGCATGCTATACCAATAGACACGCTCTATCATAGCGACTATCCATACGATTCTCAGCTTTACAGGCAGTATAACAGGCTGGCTGACGTGAAGAATATTCCTGTTCGGGATGTTGCTGCCGGATACATGATTCCTGTTGACCCGCTTATCAGACTATTTGTTTTAGGCCCGGAGGCGAAAGGCAGGCCCGACCGTAACCCAAACAATCATTCACTTGTGTTGTTGCTTCAGTACGGTGAGACCTCTTTTCTGTTTACAGGAGATGCTGAAAAGAATCAGGAAGGTCAGCTGGCAGACAGATATGGTGATTTTCTTGACGTGAACTTTTTAAAAGCAGGTCATCACGGTAGCAGGACCAGCTCAACTAGAGCTTTTATTGAGGCGGTAAGTCCAGAGATTGCAGTGGCTTCGCTTTCGTTCAGAAACAGGTTTAACCACCCGAACATAGAGGCAATAACAAATATTGCAGAGAGCGGATCGAAAAAATATTTCACAAGCCTCTCAGGAGCTCTTATATTCAAGTCCGACGGTCAAAGAATTGAAAAAGAGGAATACTAGATCTTAGTGACTATTATTAACAACAGACGATCGCTGCCCTCTGCAATAAATGCTCATAAACAGATATAATGACTACTGAGGAACGCCCGAGCTTTGAAGAAGCTTTAACAAAGTTGGAAACCATTGTTGAAAAACTGGATGATGAAGAGATAACGCTCGAAGCATCCGTTCAACTTTATGAAGAAGGCTTAAAACTCTCTAAGATCTGTAGTGAAACGCTCGAAAATGCTGAGCTGAAGATTGAGGAGATTGAGAAGAAGAAATAAATACTCCCACTATGGAAAGCTATAAACCGGTACCGGGCCCGCTGCTGAGTAACATAAATACTCCGGCAGATCTAAAGAAACTAAAACCTGAACAGCTGCAGAACCTTTGCGATGAGCTTCGTGAATTTATTGTAGACATGGTTTCAGTATACGGAGGGCACTTTGGTGCGAGCCTTGGCGTGATCGAACTAACGGTAGCAATTCACTACACCTACAATACACCGGACGACAGACTTATATGGGATGTGGGCCACCAGGCGTACGGACATAAAATATTAACCGGACGGCGGGAAGATTTTCATACAAACAGGAAATATAAAGGGTTGTCGGGTTTCCCGAAAAGAAGCGAAAGTGAATATGATACGTTCGGCGTAGGTCATTCCAGTACATCTATTTCAGCGGGACTTGGAATGGCCATTGCCCGCGACCTTAATAAAACAGACCGAAAAATCGTATCTGTCATTGGAGATGGTGCCATGACAGGCGGCATGGCATTCGAAGCGATGAACAACGCAGGTGCTTTGAAGTCTGACTTGCTTGTTGTGCTGAATGATAACAATATGTCGATCGATCCCAATGTGGGCGCATTGAAAGAATATCTCGCTGAAATCACCACCACAAAGACATTTAATAAGATGCGCGATGAGATCTATGATCTGCTTGGGCATCTGAAAGGAGCGGGTGAAAAAATGCGTAAAGTAGCCTCAAAATTAGAGAGAGCCGCTACAGCAGCAATTACGCCCGGAGCTCTGTTTCAGGCTCTTGGTTTTAAATATTATGGCCCGGTAGACGGACACAATGTTGACGCGCTGCGCCGCCATCTTGAAGATCTTAGAACTGTTTCGGGTCCTAAACTACTGCATATAGTTACCGTTAAGGGAAAAGGATTTGCACCGGCAGAGCGTGAGCAGACAAAATGGCACGCCCAAAGCAGTCCGTTCGATAAGATAACGGGTAAATCGCTTGTTAAGAAGAGCAACGGCAATCTGCCGGCGCCCAAATATCAGGATGTATTTGGTGAGGCCCTGGTAGAGCTGGCCGCACAGAATGAAGATATTGTTTCAATGACGCCCGCCATGCCGAGCGGCTCGAGCCTTTGGCCGATGATGAATACATTTCCTGAACGGGCTTTTGATGTGGGCATTGCGGAGCAGCATGCCGTTACGTTTGCGGCGGGTCTGGCAGCTGAAGGTAAAAAGCCGTTTGCAGCACTCTACTCAACATTTCTGCAGCGTGCATACGACCAGGTGATTCACGATGTTGCAATTCAAAAGCTTCCGGTTGTATTCTGTATTGATCGCGCCGGATTAGTGGGTGCGGATGGCCCTACACATCACGGTCTTTACGATGTAAGTTACCTGCGGGCAATCCCAAATATGATTGTCTCATCTCCGATGGACGAGCAGGATTTGCGCGATATGATGTACACCGCCTCGGAATATGTTGATGCTGCATGGGCAATTCGCTACCCTCGTGGACGCTCAACAGGTATGAAAGTAAGAGATGGATTTCAGAATACAGAGATCGGCAAAGGACGTGTAATTCGTGAAGGAGATAAAGCAGCCGTACTAAGCTTTGGCCCAATTGGAAACTACGTAGTTGAAGCAGCAGAGGCGCTGGCTTCTAATGGAATTGAAATTGGTCATTTTGATATGCGCTACGCTAAACCAATCGATAAAGGCATGATTGATTATGTTCTCACCAAATACGACCAAATCATCACTATCGAAGACGGTACAACACTCGGCGGGTTTGGGTCTGCTGTCGCAGAATATGTGGCGGAGAAAGGTGCAGGCGTTCCATTGAAGATTATGGGTGTGTCTGATATCATTGTAGAACACGGTACGCAGAGAGAACTGCATGATGAAGTGGGCATTGGTCCCGAGGGCATTGTGGCGCAGGTGAAGAGATGCCTTGGTGTTCCTGTGGTGTAATTAAGGATGTCTATTGATACTCTATTTTAAATCATATCTCTCACCATGAGGCTCCTTCTACACAGGATAAATTGTTTTTCACATTAGCATAGTATGCACCACACAAAAGCAGCCTTGACAGACTTATCCCGGTCCATGATGGTTTGAATTCGATTATCAACACCTGAAATATCCCCTTCCCAATGAGAGAAACGCCATCCCGGTTTGGGCGTTGCCGTCAGCTGAACAGTATCCCCGTTTTCATACAATTCTCGTTCGGGATCTATCTTCACGATCCCTCCACCGCCCACATTAACTATCAACCTGAGTTCGAGTCTTGA
>CAZXYQ010000140.1:0-6658 GCA_964644975.1 uncultured Rhodohalobacter sp. | reverse complement strand
GATCAATGATTGAACATGGTGCTGACGGAATTGCGGTTGTTTCGGCGATCTGCGCCTCTGAAGATCCCGGCCGGTCCACTGCCGAACTCCGCGATAAAATTGATAAGGTAATCAAACCGAAGATGCAAGGGATTTGATTTGAAAAAGATTGTTTCAAATCAGTAGCGTCCTAAACATTTGAATTTATCAGATAAAAATGGGGTGTCAATTGTATTGGGATTTTCGTTCTCGCTGATTTGCGCAGAGTATACCGCTGAGTCGCCAGAATAATACAAAAGTTGATCTGCACCCACGATTTGAAGACACAGTAAAATTCTGTGAGATAACATAGGGATTGAATCTTAACATAGTATCCAATCCTCTGTTATGGCCATAAGAATTGGATTTGAGCAAATTTTTCTGATGTTTAGGACACTATTGATTTCAAATCATTCGATGAAATTTATGAACACGAGAGATTATTATTGTGAACGAAAAATTACCATTTAAAGGATTCGATTCCCTCTCCGAACTCGGTGAATTTGGTTTGATTGATCAGGTTGCCGCTCTTTTCGGTTCGGCAGGCTACGCGGGTGAAACCGGAATCGGAGATGATTGTGCGGTTTTGCCGTATGGTGAAGACAGGTCGATGCTGGTTACAACCGATATGCTTATTGAAGACCGCCACTTCCGGTGTGACTGGATTACGCCAGAGGATCTCGGGTATAAATCTCTGGCGGTAAACCTGAGCGATATCTCGGCGATGGGCGGCAAACCGCTTTACGCTTTTTTGAGCATCGGCCTGCCGGAGGGTCTGGCTGTTTCGTGGATTGAAGAGTTCTTTCGCGGCACTCACGAACTCACCCAAAAGCACCACGTTCAGCTCATGGGTGGCGACACAACAAAAAGTTCTGGTCCGGTAGTGATTAACTACACTATTCTCGGAGTGATGCCTACAGATTCAATCCTCTGGCGATCGGGTGCAAAAGCGGGCGATAAAATCGCGGTGCTTGGAGATCCGGGGGAGTCTGGCGCGGGATTAAAACTTCTGCTCGAACAGAAGCCTCCATTCAGCAGAAGTGAACAAAAACTGATTGATGCCCACCACAGGCCTCGGCTTTTTGTTGAGGAGGCGCAGTTTTTGGCGGAGAGTGGCGCCGTGAATGCCATGATCGATTTGTCGGACGGAATGGAGTCAGACGCCCGTCATATTGCCCAAAAGTCAGATGTCACGCTGGAAATGGACTTTGCTAGTATTCCCATAACGCATACTCTGCAAAGGGTTTGTGATTTCCGATCCTGGGATCCGCTGGAGCTGGCTGTTGCCTCCGGGGAAGACTATGGACTGCTATTTACACTAGACGGAGCAAAAGTTGATCACCTTCAGCAGGAATTTCACCAAAAATTTGGCTACAGTTTCAGAACGATCGGTGAGGTGGCTGAAGGACCGGCCGAATTAAAATGGATGAAGAACGGCGAAGAGGTTGATGTTGGGAAGAAAGGATTTGATCATTTCAGAAGTGAGAAGTCTACTCTACGCCAAGGCTTCGATGAGCAGTAAAAAGTCTCTACTACGCCGAGGCTTTGTAGGGCAGGGTAAAGCTGGAGCACAGCTACAGTCTCAATCCCTGGGGGTGAAAGGTGAAAAAATATTATCTTCGTCGAGAAGCTCTGTTTCGCAACGATAAGAGAACCAGGTTGGTACTCTGCACGGATTTGTATTAAGTGAAACCATAAACACGTAAAATTATGCCATCAAAACAGTATACAAAAGCTTTAACGATTGCCGGATCAGACAGCGGCGGCGGCGCAGGAATCCAGGCGGATCTTAAAACCTTCTCTGCGCTTGGGTGTTACGGCATGTCGGTCATCACCGCGATGACGGCGCAAAACACGCAAAAGGTAGCGGGAATTCAGGCTGCCGAACCGGAGTTCGTTGCAAAACAGATCGATGCGGTGCTGGATGATATCGGGGCCGATGCGATCAAAATCGGGATGCTCTTTTCGGCGGAAATCATTGAAGCGGTGGCGGAACGACTGAAAGCCCATAAATCAGGAAACATTGTGCTCGATCCCGTTATGATTTCAAAAAGCGGGGCTCAGCTGTTGAAAGAGGATGCCATTGATACGATGGTGGATCAACTCTTTCCGATTGCAACACTTATCACACCAAATATTCCGGAAGCGGTAAAACTAACGGGAATCGATATCGAGACGGACAGCGATATAAAACATGCCGCTGAAATTCTGTTCGATACCGGCGCTCAAAACGTCCTGATCAAAGGAGGGCACCTGAAAGGAGAGCAGTCCAAAGATCTTCTTTTTTGCAAAAACGGTGGGAAAACCGGCACATATGTTTTCGCATCAGCGCGTATCGATACAAAAAATACGCACGGAACCGGGTGTACCTACTCATCGGCCATCGCATCGTACCTTGCTCACGATTGTGACCTGGAGAGCGCCGTAAAACTCTCTAAACAGTACGTGAAAGGTGCAATTGAGGATGGCGCAGCCTACAAAACCGGATCGGGTCACGGCCCGCTAAATCATTTTTTTAATGTGTGGAACAGGTGAAATTTTGGGATGCCTTTCCACCAGCCACACCAATCAATCAAAGTAACTAATCAACAGATATCATTATGTCATTTACCAATTCGCTTTGGGAAGAGATTTCACCGATCTATAAAAAAATTCTGAATCTGCCCTTTAACAGAGAGCTTACGGAGGGAACACTTTCGGAGGATACATTCGCTTTTTACATGAAACAGGACGCGCTCTATCTTGCTGATTTTTCTAAGGCATTGGCGGTTGCCGGTGCGAAAAGTCAACATGCGGAAGAGCTGAAAGATTTTCTCGATTTTGCTATCGGCGCTGTAGTGGTTGAGCGGGCCCTTCACGAAAGCTTTCTTCAAAAATTCGACACCCATATCGATGTGGGTAAATCACCCGCCTGTTTTTCATATACGCACTTTCTTCTCTCTACCGCATCTCTTGAAGATTATCCGGTGGCGGTAGCCGCACTGCTTCCCTGCTTCTGGATCTATCGTGAGGTTGGGCTGCATATTCATGAGCGATCTTCCGAAAACAATCCCTATCGGGAGTGGATCGATACCTATGCGGGCGAGGAGTTCTCCGAAAGCGTTGATCGCGCAATTGAGATCACGGACCGGGCTGCCCAAACCAGCTCAGAGCCCGTTCGCCGGCGGATGACGCAAGCGTTTATCGATTCCTCAAAAATGGAGTGGATGTTCTGGAACTCGGCATATAAAGTAGAGCAGTGGCCGGTTTAACCGGTTTTACTGCCTTCACCTCAGCATTCAATCTGCAATTTTAGACGCCTCATAGATGTCGGCAGGAAGTTCAAATATTTTTCTTTACGCGTGTTTCTCATCTCTCCTTAAAATCGGAGATGGCATGTTTAATATTTACTGTTTCTCGTCCCCAATCATGGTTTTTAAACCGGTAGTAAACGCATTCCAAAACCCAATTCCGGCATAAATCGCTCATGCGGCTAACCTAAATGATGAGTTCTATCAGCAGCTGAAACGCTAAAATCCTTCAGATCTCAACTTGAGACTGAAAACCTATATATTGCGATCAACGAACTGAAAATACATCTGTCTTATGGACATCCGACAAATTGAAATTGTAATGCCCTCTGACGGACAGGAAGTGTGTAAAAAGCTCCTGTCTGATGACTCGGTACTGCACTACTGGCAGGAAAAATCGGAGGATTCCGGGTACATGCTTAAGGTTCTTGTGGGGGCAACAAATACAGAACAGTTTCTGGACAGGGCAGAAAAGCTTTTTGAAGAACGCGAACAGGATTACCGACTGGTAATTACAGCAGTAGAGGCAACTCTTCCGCGAATCAAGGAACCTGAAAAAAAGGAAGGAGAGCAAGAAGAGAGTAAAGCTTCTGCCGATGAACCACAGAGTCCATGGGAAGAACCTCTTCAGCGCGGAGTTCGTGTCAGCCGGGAAGAACTCTATTCTGATATATCTAATGCCGTAAAACTGACGCGAATTTACATGGCGCTTGTGGTTTTGTCTACTATTGTTGCTGCCCTCGGTATACTGCGCGACAACACCGCAGTCGTCGTTGGCGCTATGGTAATAGCCCCGCTATTGGGGCCAAATGTAGGCCTGTCGCTCTCCTCTGCGCTTGCTGACATCGAGCTGGGACTTGAATCCATTAAATCTAACGTGGTCGGGCTTATTGTGGCGCTGATCATCTCGATTGGATTTGGAGTATTCATGACGGTAGACACCGAACTCTATCACATTTCGAGCCGCACAGAACTCCACCTGTCCGATATAGCCCTGGCCCTGGCTTCAGGCGCGGCGGGTGTGCTGGCCTACACGGCCGGTATGTCAACCGCGGTGATTGGTGTGATGGTGGCCGTTGCTCTGCTCCCGCCACTGGTTGTGGCCGGTCTTCTGCTTGGTGATATGCAGCTGGATCTGGCTTATTATGCGTTCATACTAACACTTACGAACGTTATTTGCGTAAACCTTGCCGGAGTAGCTACTTTTATTATTCAGGGCGTGCGGCCCCGGACCTGGTATGAAACTAAACGAGCTCAAAAAGTAAACCGGATTGCCCTATCCATTTGGATATCACTCGTACTTGTTTTGGCTGTAGTGATCTATTTTTTATGAGAACTGAAGTTGCACTCCGGCGATTGAATGTTATACTTTTACGGGTTCAGATTAAATCATTTATACCATGACCGAAAAAGAGAAAAAAGAACTAAAAATACTCATCGATGATAGTATCAAATCGATCAAAGAGGAGATTATTGAGTTGACGGAGCTGACCAAGCCTGTTTCGCTGGATGCCTCAATCGGGCGCCTCTCACGGATGGATGCGATCAATAATAAAGCGATCAACGATAAGCAGCTCCGGGAGAAAAAAAGCACACTGCAAAAGCTGGAACGGGCTCAGGAGCGGTATGAGGAAGATAAACTTGGCAAGTGCCTGAAATGCGGCGAGGAGATCCCATTTGGTCGCCTGAAAATTATGCCCTACACCACACGTTGTGTAAAGTGCTCGGGGCGCTAATTCTCGTCTGCACGCTGTTTCTGCGGGCTGACGAGTATTTGGCGGACGATTTTTGAAATGTCTGATATCCGTGAGGACCTGTAAGCGTGCCGATTCCGAAAATATTCGGGAGAGGCTCCTGGCAGTGTCCGGTAATGGAACCGCGGAGTCGCTGAGCCGCTGTAAAAAATGTAGTATCTCTTTCAAGATTTTCGAAGGCAGAAATATATTGGGAGCTTCTCGTAAAAAATTGGCTAATAGCGACTTCGAGAGATGTTTTGTTTAGGATTATGGGCCTTAACTTACCCGACAGACGGCAAAACCAGCCGTCAGCCGGGGCCTCGTCTGCACGCTGTTTCTGCGGGCTGACGAGTAGAACTTCTACCCGGCAAGTATCTCAGTTTATGAATACCATTAAATGATCTACCTGGGCTTTGCTTTTTTAACGGCACTGTTTGAATCCCTGAAGGATTTGACAGGCAAATTTGGGCTGAAGCAGCTGGACGAGTTCTTTATCTCCTGGGCCATGATGGCGTTTGCACTGCCCATCCTGCTGCCGCTTCTGTATTTTATCGAAATCCCGGATTTAAACAGTTCATTTTACCAGGCTCTATTTTTCGGAGGTATTTTAAACGGGGTAAGCCTGCTTCTCTATATGAGAGCGATAAAACGATCTGCGCTATCAATTACCATTCCAATGATTACGTTCACGCCACTGTTTCTGCTGGCGACCTCGCCCATTATGCTGGGGGAATTTCCATCAGTAATTGGAATATTTGGAGTTCTGCTAATTGTATTTGGATCCTACATGCTCAACATCAAACGGAGGGGAAAAGGCTTTTTTGAACCGTTTAGGGCCCTTTTAGAAGAACCGGGCCCGCGCCTGATGCTGCTTGTTGCGTTTATCTGGAGCATAACATCCAATATCGACAAGATTGGCGTACAGAATTCATCTCCGATTTTCTGGTCCGTTTCCATGACCTGCTTTCTGGCTGTGGCGCTTTTTCCGCTCATGATGATCTATTCAAAGCCAACATCGAAAACAATGAATGGCCAGCTAAAATACTTAATCCCTCTCGGCCTCTTCAACGCGCTCACATTCATAGCGCAGATGATCGCGATCAATGTGATTCTGGTTGCATATGTCATCTCTATTAAACGGGGAAGCGCAATTCTAAGCGTACTATGGGGGCATCTCTTTTTCCGGGAGGAGGGGCTGCGGGAGCGGCTTACGGGAGTCATCATTATGGTGGCGGGAGTAATGCTGATTGCTATTTCGTGACGCGCATGGAAACCCTCCAAGATTTTTGAACTCTTGGAGGGTTATGCTTGACTAAAATCGTGAACGCTAAGCGTGCAGATACCGAAAATATACGCGGGAGGTTCCTGAACGTCCGGTGATGGAACCGCGGAGGTATTATAAAAAAGAGGCCGCTAAGCCGCTGAAAGAAAAGAGCCGTAGTGTCTCCTGAACTTCCAAATATACCTTGTTTAAGGTTTTGGGCCATAACCTAACCCGACATACGGCAAAACCAGCCGTCAGCAGGGGCCTCGTCCGCACGCTGTTTTTGCGCCAATGGCATCTCTCGGGGTGGGCTGAAGAGTAGAACTGGCAAGGAATTAGAAAAAACATAA
>CAZXYQ010000139.1:0-6703 GCA_964644975.1 uncultured Rhodohalobacter sp. | reverse complement strand
GGCCATAAGAATTGGATTTGAGCAAATTTTTCTGATGTTTAGGACACTATTGATCTTAAATCAATAATCTTCCGCGGTACGCTTACAGGACCTGCGCTCCGCTTAAGTCGCTGTCAGGTCTCTTGGATCTCAAATCTGAGAAGCAATCAGCATTCAGCATTTCGATTTCGGGTTACGGGACTTCTAACGGTAGGAGAGGGATTATTTAACGGCGTGATCCACATTTGGGGTGGTATTTCCAAGCAATAGCTCACCTGACTACCATCACAAAAAAGTCATACTTGGGCCGTAAACTTTGAATCGGATGTGGTGATAACTAATTTGAAGTTGAATCGTTTTGGTATTGATGACGATCAGGTGATCTGAAATTTAATAGAAAGAACTATGATAAAGCCTTCTGACGATCCGTGAATGTTTTTTATTTATAACCTGCAATCCGTTTTTAAAATGTCTGGAACGTTGAAACGTAATTTTCCCCAATCAGCTGACGGTAAGCCGGCTGTATATGTCATTTACGAAAATGAAGAGTGGCTCATACCGCTGCGCGAAGCGTTTGAAGAGCTTGGTGTACCGTTTGAGGAGTGGTTTATAAATGAGGGTTCTCTGTCACTTGATGCGGTACCGCCAAAAGGTGTGTTTTATAACCGGATGAGCGCCTCTTCTCATAACCGATCCCACCGATATGCCGTGGAGCTGACCGGGCCTGTGCTGGCGTGGCTTCAGAGTCACGGCAGAAATGTCGTGAATGGGCGGCGTGCTCTGCAGCTGGAGGTCAGAAAATTTGAGCAGTACCTGTCGCTGCAGATACACGGAGTGAAAACACCAAAAACGATCGCTGCTACGGGAAAGAATGAAATTATACGCGCTGCCCGATCGCTTGATCAAACCCCGTTTATCCTGAAACCGAATCGGGGCGGTAAAGGTCAAGGGGTGGAACTGTTTCGGACGATCGAGGAGCTTGAAAATAGATTGAATGAAAATGAACAGCTTTCGCTCGACGGCATCTCCCTGGTTCAGGAATATATCAAGCCGTATAACGATACAATTACGCGCCTGGAATTTATAGATGGGACGTTTTTCTACGGGGTTCAGGTTGATACATCAGAGGGATTTGAGCTATGCCCGGCCGATAGTTGTGCGGTTGGAGAAGAGTTTTGCCCCGCACCGGGCGAAGCGCTCAAACATAAGTTCGCGATACTGGATGATTTCCAGGATCCGGAATTGATCAGCCGGCTGGAAGATTTCTTAGCCGCCAACGACATTAAAGTAGGGGCTGCGGAATTTGTAGAAAACGAGAGTGGTGAGCGGTTTGTGTACGACATCAACATCAACACAAACTACAACCGTCAGGCCGAAATAAATGCGGGCGACAAAAAACGCGCCATGCTTGAGGTAGCCCGGTTTTTGGGTAAGCAACTTGAAGAGGAGTATCAGGTATTGAGTAGTGAGTATTAAGTAGGTGAGTATTGGGTATTTGTCATTTGGTTATAACCCACTACTCAATACCCTCTACTCGCTACTAAATCTAATCCGGGACGCTTACAGGACCTTCGCTGCGCTTCGGACGCTGTCAGGTCCCTGTGATCTCAAATCTGAGAAGCAATCAGCATCTCTATTTCGCGATATTGAATTTCGAACTGGTTGGCGAGGGATTTTTTAGTGAGATGTTTTTTGTAGATGTAGGTGCCGTTTCGAAGTGCTGAATGGTGCCACAGGCACTCCTGGATGGTGGATGCGGACCCAAGTTCAAGAAGATAGGGGACAAGAACATTGTTCAGCGCATAGGTGGCCGTTCGCGCTACATTCGACGGTATATTCGGCACGCAGTAGTGAACCACATCGTACTTTCTGAAAACAGGGTTGGAGTGGGTGGTAGGATCGCTGGTAGAGATGCATCCGCCCTGATCTATCACGGCATCAACGATTACGCTGCCGGGTTTCATCAGCTGCACCATCTCTTCGGTGACCCAGCAGGGGGCCCGTTCTCCCTCCTTCATTGCTGCGCCAATAACAACATCGGCAAATCCCATCGCCTTCATCAGATAGTGGTGATTTGCGGTTGCGGTTACAATTCGCCGATCCAGCGCATTCTCGAGCCTTCGAAGTGCGGCCAGATCGTTATCCATCACAAACACCTGCGCGCCATATCCGAGCGCGGTTCGTGCGGCGTACTCACCGGTAATGCCGGCGCCCAAAATAACAACGGTAGATGGCGGAACACCTGAAATACCGCCCAGCATAATTCCCTGTCCGTCACTATTGTTTTCAAGATAATGGGTGGCAATCTGAACCGACATCGATCCGGTAATTTCATGCATCATCCGAACAATAGGGAATTCGCCATCTTTACCTTTAATAAATTCGTAGCCGATGGCACAGACTCCCTTATCGATCAGAGCTTTCAGAAATTCATACCGCGTGTGGCCCAGGTGCAGAGCGGAAACCAATATTTGGTTTGGCTGCATCCACTCCTGTTCATTGAGAGTGGGAGGCGCCACTTTTACGATCACCTCCGACTGGCTGAACAGCTCTTCTGCGCTGTAGGAGATTTCAGCTCCCGCATCGGCATATTCCTGGTTAGAAAAGTGGCCGTCGATTCCTGCGTTTTTTTCGATCCATACATCGTGGCCATTTGCTACCAGCGTGGATACACCGCCGGGCGTTAAAGAAAGCCGCCGCTCATCGTTCGATATCTCTTTGGGAAGCCCTATCTTAAGGGAACGGCTGGATGAGGTTTTCATTAAGGTTTTTTCGAGGGTCTGAATCCCGATCTGCTCTGTATCAAGTGGGTTAAGTTCCATGCGGTTGGTAAATCCGGTCGGTTAAGGGCTTTTTTACAGGTTTATCAAATGAATGATAATCAAATAAACTACATAAAAAGAGTTGAGTTGCAAGTCTGCAGAAAGAAAATAGCAGAATTCCGGAGAAGTTGTTAGTTATTAACTGAGTTCGATGAATAGCCTCAATTTATTTAGAAAGCACCACAAACGGATGGATTCAGATTTCCGTAACTTGAAGATTCCGCTTTGAGTTTTAAATTAATGAACACGAATAATGCGGCGAAAAGTGGTTTTACAAAGGCAACCTGCAATAAAAATTTGAGCAATGTCAGAGTAATCGAAGGGGACGTTCGATTTACATAATTCCCTAATATCACACTATGGATCACGGACCACGAAAGAAGAAGAGTCTCGGACAGCATTTTTTGCGCGACAAACATATGATTTTTAAGATTGCCGATTCCATCCCCGCAGACCCCGCAGACAGAGTGGTGGAGATCGGTCCGGGCGACGGCGCGCTGACGGAGCAGCTGATTGAAAAGTATGAAAACCTAACCGCTATCGAGATTGATCCGGTGATGGTGAGTCATCTCAAAGAAAACCTGCCAGATCTGCATATCATTAAGAACGATATTTTGAAAGTGAACTGGGATGAGATTGCCGCAGAGAGCGACCGGCCCATTCACGTGATTGGAAATCTTCCCTACTATATTACCAGCCAGATCCTTTTTTCTCTTCTCAGTTATAGAACACATCTGCAGACAGCTACGCTGATGATGCAGAAAGAGGTGGCAGAACGGATTGTGGCAGAACCCCGAAATAAGACTTACGGAATTCTGAGCGTACAGAGTCAGCTGATGTGTTCGCCCGAAATCCTTTTTGATGTCTCTCCGGAGGTATTCTCACCCCCGCCAAACGTACTGAGTTCCGTTATTCAGCTTACGTTCAACAAGCCGGCCCTTGCCTGCAGCGACGATCACCTGAAGACCGTTGTGCGGATGGCGTTTAACCAGAGGCGTAAAAAACTAAGTAACGCACTGAAACGGCTCGATACAGATCTTCCCACAGATGAATTTGATTTCAACCTTCGCGCCGAAGCACTCGAGCCTGCCATGTATGAAAAGTTGACAGCCCGACTTGAACAACTTGGCACCTTTGGGTAGCCTTTGGCATACAATCAGTCTGATATTACCCACTATTGTTCCTTCAAAAGACTTTACATCGTCTCTTTGCCACAAAAGTTTACTTTGGTACGGATGTTGCAAAAGTACTTATCTAAGCAAGCGCTTTTTGAAAACAGCGCACACGATTTTAAAAATAACCAATAACTAAATAATAAGGAGTCATACCAATGGCGAATATTAAACCTTTAAGCGATCGCGTGCTTGTACGCCCGATAGAAGCTGAAGAAAAGACCAGTTCCGGAATCATTATCCCAGATACAGCAAAAGAGAAACCACAAAGAGGAACTGTAGTTGCTGCGGGACCCGGAAAAGTTGAAAATGGTACCAAAGTTGATATCACCGTAAAAGAAGGTGATGAAATTCTTTACGGAAAGTATTCAGGAACAGAAGTAACACTGGAAGGTGAAGAGTACCTGATTATGAGAGAATCTGACATTCTCGGAATCGTCTCGTAACAAAAATATCATGATTCTGAACCACACAATTTTAAACACTAACTAAATCAGTTAAAAATATGAGTAAATTAGTTCATTATGATGCGGAAGCACGCGACGCGCTAAAACGCGGTGTTGATAAGCTTGCAAACGCAGTAAAAGTTACATTAGGCCCACGTGGACGTAATGTTGTTATTGAAAAGTCTTTTGGTGCGCCCACCGTAACCAAAGATGGCGTTACAGTGGCTAAGGAGATTGAACTCTCCGACAGAGTAGAAAATATGGGCGCACAGATGGTGCGTGAAGTTGCCTCAAGAACCAATGACAATGCCGGTGACGGAACAACAACTGCAACCGTACTTGCACAGTCTATTATTCAGACTGGACTGAAAAACGTAACTGCCGGTGCCAACCCAATGGACCTCAAAAGAGGCATTGACAAGGCGGTAATTGAAGTTGTGAAAGAGCTCCAGAAGCTCAGCAAGCCTGTAGGCGACAGCTTAGACAGTATTAAACAAGTTGGTACGATTTCCGCTAACGGCGACGAAGAGATCGGTTCATTCATTGCACAAGCAATGGAAAAAGTAGGCAAAGATGGTGTGATCACCGTTGAAGAAGCCAAAGGAACCGAAACCTATCTCGAGACTGTCGAAGGTATGCAGTTCGATCGCGGTTACCTGTCACCTTATTTCGTGACAAACAGCGAAACGATGACAACCGAGATGGAAGATCCATACATCCTGATTTTCGACAAGAAGATCACAAACATGAAGGATCT
Organism: uncultured Rhodohalobacter sp.; assembly: GCA_964644975.1. Lineage (GTDB taxonomy): Bacteria > Bacteroidota > Rhodothermia > Balneolales > Balneolaceae > SW132. The sequence continues at coordinate 1,527 of CAZXYQ010000139.1, read as the reverse complement.
CCTGCCTATTCTTGAAAAAGTGATTCAAACCGGCAAGCCTCTCCTGATTATCGCAGAAGATATTGAAGGCGAAGCGCTGGCAACTCTCGTAGTAAATAAACTGCGCGGATCACTGAAAGTAGCTGCTGTAAAAGCTCCCGGCTTCGGCGATCGCAGAAAAGCGATGCTTGAGGATATCTCAATTCTGACAGGCGGTACCGTCATCAGCGAAGAACGTGGCTATAAGCTTGAAAACGCAACGCTTGATTTTCTTGGCCAGGCTGACAGGCTGAACATCACCAAAGACGACACAACTCTCGTTGGCGGTAAAGGCAAGAATGATGATATCAAAGCACGTATCAACCAGATCAAATCTCAAATTGAGAACACTGATTCTGACTATGACCGTGAAAAACTGCAGGAGCGTCTCGCTAAACTGAGTGGCGGTGTTGCCGTGCTCTACATTGGCGCTGCTTCTGAAGTAGAGATGAAAGAGAAGAAAGCCCGTGTGGAAGATGCACTGAACGCAACACGTGCTGCTGTTGAAGAGGGAATTGTTCCCGGCGGCGGCGTGGCTTACCTCAGAACACTGAAAGTGTTCGACAATCTGAAGTCTGATATTGCAGATGAGAAAGTAGGCTTCGACATTGTGAAACGAGCACTCGAAGCACCGCTTCGCGCACTCTCTAACAATGCCGGCGTTGAAGGATCGATTGTAGTACAGAAAGTACTCGAAGGCAAAGACGGATTTGGCTATAACGCCAGAACCGGTGTCTACGAAGACCTGATTAAAGCAGGCGTAATCGACCCAACCAAAGTAACGCGCTCCGCACTTGAAAATGCGGCATCTGTTGCCAGCCTCATGCTGACAACCGAAGCAGTTGTTGTTGAAAAACCATCAAAGAATGATGACGACGACAGTGGTGGCGGCATGCCCGGCGGTGGAATGCCCGGCGGCATGGGCGGAATGGGAGGCATGGGCGGAATGATGTAAATCACCGCTTAACCTGACCCATTTGGCATCAGCCGAATGAAATCAAAAAACCCCGTTCTGTGAAAGCAGGGCGGGGTTTTTTTATGTGCATCTTCATCGGATGATTGTCTTTTTCATCCGGTGAATGAATGTGCCCGGTAGTCTTTTTCATCCGATGAATTTCCGGGTAAGGAATTGGTTTGGGGTTGAACTGTTGAGGGGCATGCTTGCGCATGCTGTTGAGTTTCGCACTGCGTGCGTAGTTGAATTGTTGAGAGGGTATCTTTGTCGGACGAAATATCGCCCCTCATCAGATGATTGTTTTTTTCATCCGATGAATAAATGTGCCCGGTAGTTCATTTAGTATCCGACAGCCCTGGCACATGGCCCGGAAAAGTAGCTAGGAGATTTGGGCACATAAACTCGTCCGACGAAAAATACAATCGTCGGACGAGGCTTGAATCCTCATCGGATGATTGTTTTTTTCATCCGATGAATAAATGTGCCCGGTAGTTCATTTAGTATCCGACAGCCCTGGCACATGGCCCGGAAAAGTAGCTAGGAGATTTGGGCAC
>CAZXYQ010000138.1:0-6713 GCA_964644975.1 uncultured Rhodohalobacter sp. | reverse complement strand
GAAAGAGCTCCACTCCACTCACTGAAGCTCCACCCTGAAGCTGGCTGGGCAGTCAGCCCCACTTCTTCTCCGTCTGTATAGCTGCTTCTGTTAGGATCTTTAGAAACGGAACCTTCCCCTTCCATCGATACGCTAAGATCGTATTCTCCGGCAGCGTCTTCAACAAAGACCGCTGTTACGGACTTCTCCTCATCCTCAATTGTGATAGTTTCCGGGTTATCGCTTCCCGTTAGATCTCCTTCCCAGCGGTCAAAAATCCAGCCGGAGTCCGCTTCTGCAGCGAGGCTCACGACGACGAATTCAGAGCGTTCAACCACAGTCTCTCTTACAGACCCATCTCCTTGAATTGAAATATTAAGATCATAATCCCTTTCGGTAAAATAGGCCGTTATGCTTCTGTTTTCACGGAAATTAAGCTCTTCCGGATTTCTATTACCAGACAAATCTCCCTCCCAATAGTCGAAGATGTACCCTTCTGCGGGACGTGCTTCTATTTCAATACTTTGCCCTGTGATGAATTCACCTCCTGAAGGAGAAATCGAGCCGCCTGAAACAGGAGAAGATACGGTTGATAAGGTATAAACATCCGGTAAGGTATCCTCTAAGGCTCCCTGTTCGGCATCACAGCCAGAAGCTGAAATGAGAACTGCAATTAAAGCAGAAAATAAAAACACTCTCATACTATCCTCACTCTGATAATTGTAATAGCCTCGATCGTTTATTTTTAGCCTCTTTCGTGGCTACTTGCATGAAATTTTTCTAAAAATGATACTTTAAAAGTAATAAAGAGCTTAGTGGTTTATATTTAAATTAGGTTAATCTAATCACTTTGAGTCTAAATTCGTTTTTTTATAAAAATTCATTAATACCTGAAACCTGATTTCGATTAAATAAGCCCTTTTTTTGTAAATATTGATGAAGTAACGACTATGAGATCACTGCACATTCTCGAATACTAGTGTCAGGTAATCTCCAATGAAGCGCATTTCCAGGCTATTTATTTGTAAGTAAAATTCAAAATCATGTAACATAAATTTTGAGGCAAATCTTCACATTGATAACCGTACTGAGGTAAATCTGAGATAAAATAGATGAGAGAGTTTTATTACATAAAAAATCAGAGCGGATGATGTCTGACATCAACACAAAATAGAGTGTACACACCTTCAACTTGAATAAAACCCAAAACGTATGAAAGCTTTGTGCTGGCACGGAAAGAATGATGTTCGAATAGATAATGTACCGGATCCTGAAATCCATCATGCGGGCGATGTTATTTTAAAAGTCACTTCAACCGCTATTTGCGGATCTGATCTTCACCTTCTGAGCGGCTTGATGCCCACCATGGAAGAAGGGGATATACTTGGCCACGAATTTATGGGAGAAGTTGTAGATGTTGGCAAAGATGTGTCAAAACTGAAAAAAGGCGACCGGGTCGTTGTGCCATTCACCATATCCTGCGGGCACTGCCATTTTTGTGGTCATGACCTATTTTCACTTTGTGACAACAGCAATCCCAATGCAGATCAGGCTATTGCGGTGATGGGTCATTCTCCCGCCGGCCTGTTTGGATTTTCTCATATGCTGGGCGGTTTCTCAGGAGGGCAGGCAGAGTATGTTCGGGTTCCCTACGCAGATATTGGCCCGGTAAAAGTACCTGATTCACTATCGGATGACAAAGTGCTGTTTCTATCCGATATATTCCCAACCGGATATATGGCTGCTGAAAATGCCAATATTTCATCGGGTGATATTGTTGCCGTTTGGGGATGTGGTCCGGTAGGTCAGTTTGCCATCAAAAGCGCCTGGATGTTAGGAGCGGGACGGGTGATTGCCATTGACAGGGTTCCGGAAAGATTAAAAATAGCAGAAGAGATGAGCGATGCTGAAATCATCAATTCAACGGATCCTAATGAAATTTATGAAACCCTGATGGAAATGACCGATGGCCGGGGCCCGGATTGCTGCATTGATGCTGTTGGAGCGGAAGCACACGGTGGCAGCATGATCCGTAAAATTAAAGACAAAGCAATGGAAAAAGCACATCTGGATATGGCAAAACCCTACGTGCTGCAACAGATGGTTAAATGCTGTAAGAAAGGGGGCACCATATCCATTCCGGGTGTATATGTGGGACCCGTTAACGCCTTCCCAATAGGTAGTGCTATGAATAAAGCACTAACCTTTAGAATGGGACAAACGCATGTTCAGCATTACATAAAGCCGCTATTAGAAAAAATCACCGATGATGAAATTGACCCGTCATTTATAATCACACATCAGCTTAAGCTGGAGGATGCCCCGAAAGCCTACGAGCTATTCAGAGACAAGGAAGACAGCTGCGTAAAAGTTGTGCTTACTCCTTGATTTGGGGTAAATAATAAACAGCGATTAAGGCTGGCTAAATGCGGATGCCATCAATTCCATTTCTGACCTTGATATTTTGAGCATCTCAGCTTCTGTTCGCCAACCAGACACGATCTCTTTCATTTCATTTATGATCTTATAAGCTTTTGAATCACTCAGCCTGAATAGAGGAGCTACACATCGCGCAATGTCCGTATCAAGACGATTATCATTTTCATCAATATTTAAGCTTAGGCCGTACCCTTTTGGATTTGGATTGATGTCATATGCCGGGCTAAGCGTAATACCATTTTTTCCCAGTAAAAACCCATGGTTTCGCAGGTGATCATCTGTGTTTGAAACCAAAATGTTAAACACAATTCGTCTCCAAAGCTGCTCTGTGTCGTTCTCCACATTTGAGCCCCTGGTAATAAGAAGTTCAAGAAGTTCCAGGTAACTGACGCCCATTACCGCATCTGCACCATCAGTATAGCGCAGAAGTGTCGTCACTGAAAAAAAGTGGTTGCGACCGCCATTCTTTACCCGATCAAAACGTTTTAGCCCTTGATTCAGATCTCTCGATTCCACACTTCAGCGTAAGTTTATATACAAAAAATTCCCGCGCCCCGATATCGGCTGCATCATTTTTACCGGGAAACTTTGCCAACCGGTCTGAGGTAAATACTCATTATGATTTTATGCTTTGGGTAATTATATTTTCTGAGTTACATGTAATCGTCTGTATGAGATCTAAAATGGAGTATGTGCTTCAAGAGAATGAGAAAGGCGAGTATACACTTCAAAAAATCGTATTCAAATGTTCACGGATAGAATCTTTCAAATTGCGGAAGAAACCGGCGCTCAGATTATCAAGTGTCTCAATGAATCCGATGATCAGCAAAAAGCCGAATCTGCATCTGCTATTACCAGAATGGCGCAAAACGGCCGGTAACCACTTACAGGGGCACGACGTATGCTTATCTGTATTACTATCACAATAAGTACCAAAATTAAAATTGGCTGTAACGAACCTGTTCAATGATCGTCATAATACATAAACTAAAGATGTAAGATTATGGACAAAGAAATCATAAAAGGCACAGTAATCATTGTTGAAGACGATATGATTTTTTCCATGATTGTGAGAAGGATCATAGAGAATCTTGGCTTTAAAGTTGTAGCTAATGCTGATAATAGTGAGGATGCCATCGAAAGAGTAATAGAGCACTTGCCGGATATAGTGATTATGGATGTGTCTTTAAAAGGGAGTACAGACGGAATAGAGACTATAAGACGCATAAACTCTGTCAGGTATGTACCGGTTATCTATATATCCGGTCACTCAGGCATGCATAATATCAACAGGGCCAAAAAAAGTACGGGTTTTGTAGATTATCTTGTCAAGCCCATATCACGGGATGACATGGTTCTGCCCCTGGAAAAAGCGAGAAAAAAAAGCGGCGATGATTATATGAACCAATCAAGTTGAGCAGAGCCCTCAGTGTACCCGCGCCAGCCACCAGACACACATAAAGCGTTTCATACGGATGGTGCATGACGTGGTAGGGTTTGCTGCGTTTCTGATTTGAACAGGTTTTACTACATTGCGAAGTTGGCGGTTTTCACGTCTCCCATCAGGAGTTCCACAGCAGCGGCAATGGGGGACTGTAACTTTTCGATTTATTTAGGAATAGTGATATAACCCGCACATCAAGTGGGATGTGCCCCGCCGTTTAGCCACCAAACCGCTATTTCCCAATATTACCAATCACTATGAGTTTAAAGGGTCCAAAACACATCGCAACGCAAAATATCCCTTTGCCACTGATGTTTCAGGAGAAACCACAATTCTGTATTACATCAATAGACGAGAGAAATGATGAACTCATTTTACATTATCAGATAGAAGGGCGTGGATTCAGTATTCATACAACTGATTATGAAGAGTTCGAACAGCTGCGACAAAAGTATAAAATCGTATCTGGAGGTTGGTATGGGAACAAGGGAAGATGGTCACCACTGGAGCGTTATACAATTCATCATATTCTGGTTGATCTAAGAAATTATAGTACTGAGTGAGAAAGTTATCGATATTCGTTGTTGATGATTTCTCTACTATCTCAAACCCCAAATTTTCCAAATATTTATTTGTAGGCTCCCCGCCACTGCGTTTCCAAAGCTTTTTTCCATTCATCTGCTCATGAGCATAACGCATAATTTCTTTGGGAGGGTAATCTTCACCATCAATAATTACATCGTAGCCGGTAGAGGAGTGCAGGTCGATTTGTTCTTCCTTTATTTTCTGTACCGCTTTTTTTATGTGTTCCCGAGATATTTTATCCGGCTCAAATAGCATAGATTAAATTTTAAGTTTTATGATTGACATTCGCCCCTCAATTGTCCCAGTGATGTCCCCATTATGGTGCAATGATGTCCCAATTGTCCCAATTACTTTAGAGTATAATAGGAGCCGGCACCTGAAATTCCAGAACTTTCTAATATCTTGTTATCAACCAACTTTTTTAAATCCCTGGTTGCCGTTTTTTTGGTTGTGTCATTTAATTGCTGATACTCTTTGTTTGAAATTTGACCATTCTCTTTTACAAACTGTACAGCCTTAATCTGGCGCTCATTTAAACCTGGCTTTTTCAACTGCTCTTCTGAATAACGGTCTTTATATAGTGTAACTTTAAAACCACCCTGGAACTCCGTCATCTCAGGTTCAGGTAAGTTAAACTCTTCACAAACTTCCAAAATCCTGATGGTACCCCGGCCCCACGCATCAATATATCCTGCTTTAAAACATACATCGGCAATGAGCGGATTTCTTGGATTAGAAGCATGCGGACGTTTTAAATCAGCTTCTTTTATTCCATCGGGCAAGTCCCCGTCATTCCAAATGCTCAGGCTATGGTCATCAATCCTGAGCTGCGTTTGCGCTCCCATGTAATTTCTGTGCACCAGCGCATTTAAAATCATCTCGCGAACCGCATCCACCGGGTATTCATCCCGCTCATACCGCTGCAAGCCCTGAAAGTCGATGGGGTGTTTTAAGAACTTGGCATTGAGCATTTCGGGTATGCGATCCTTTAACTGAATGAGATTCCCTTCCAGCACTTCGTGAAATTTCAGATCAGCCGATGAATCACCGAATTTTCCAATCTTAACGGGTAGATTAGTATAAAACCTGCCCGGATCTTTCCCAAACAAAATGAGTGCGGCCCGATAAATGTTGTCGTCTTCAGAAAGCCTGAGTTTGGCCAGTAAATCAGGGACCGAAATGCCTTCTTCTACGTTAATCCTGTTTGCTTTGGAGGCATCTTTTAAAAACTGTTTAATACTCTCTTCATCGATGTCGTCATAACCGGCCTTTTTCTCAACAACGGCATCCCAGGTTTTACCGGAGCGTTTCAGTAAAAATTCATTTAAAGCAGCTCCTTTCAGTTCCTGTTTGGTTGAGCCGGAGCGATAGTAATAAGAACCCCGATAAGAAATGGGGACCTCATATTTTGGAACTACGATTTCTATGTACTTCTTCCCGTTTTTCTCATGCAGGTTAACTTCCACAAATACGCCCAGTTGGTCCCGACTTTTCATTCAGCCGATGGGCTTCATCCACTATGAGTGCATCAAACAGGTTGGATTCAGTATTGGTAAACGAACCTGAACTTTTAAAAATGTTGTTGACATGACTCTTTTTCATATCACCGGTAAGCATGGACGCGTAAACAGTACGGGGAGCTGAGTTTTTTGGGATGTAGCTGACAAATCTGTTTTTTGCAGTGAGCTTTACCAAAAGGTTGATTGCGACGACTGACTTTCCGGTTCCCGGTCTGCCTTCAATGATAACGACCCGTTTCTGTCCTTTCTGCCTATTTAGTACAGCATCCATCACATATTCAAATGCAAGCTTCTGCTCATCGATCATGATGAACTCTTCGTTGCCTTTCAGCATAGAGCTTAAGCTGTCGGCCAGCATTTTCGATGTTCGAATACGTCCGTCCTCGATACGATAGATGATATTATCACTGTCACCATATTTGATGAAGCTCTTAATATACTCCCTCAGCTTTGTGATATCTTTCTTCATAAAGACCGGAGCTTTTTCAGTATGATCCCGGTAAAATGGATCATCTAAAACTCCGTTGGAATGGTATTTATGAAGAAAAGCACATGCTTCGAGCTGAATATCACCATCGTAAACAGCTTCATTAAAATCATTCAGCAGTGCGGCATAAGACCATGCCTGGTAGGAGGGATGACTGACTTCTCTGTTTCCACCGCCAATGAAAGTTTTAACGATGCCATCCATACCTGTTTTTTCTGCAGTTTCCCACTGTTTGAGCTCAACAATAACTGCATGATCT
>CAZXYQ010000137.1:0-6957 GCA_964644975.1 uncultured Rhodohalobacter sp. | reverse complement strand
CCCTTTTTTTATTTAAAGCATGTTTATACCCCAAGTTAACAAAAACGCTTTTCTGTAATATTCCGCCCCACAAAAAAAACAGGCTAAAGACTATTCGAAAACTCCAGGATTTTGTTTAATTAGAAATAGAGAACGGGGTGACATGAATCATCACCCGACGGAGTTCACCGAATCCGATTGAAGTATGACATTCCGCTCTTGGATACTTTTTTAGAATAACCAAAATGGGAGGCAGGACCATGTTTTCAACGAAAAGAGCACCCAAATACGATTATCTTACTCACGAACGAATTAACATGTTTTCTGATCATGGATACTGCGGTTTCAAAATCAGGCAAATTAAAGAAGATCCCAATTCAGGGGAGTTTACGGTATATACGGAGAACCCAAATGGTATCACTCTATCTGTAAGAGGTCAGACAATTACGGATGCATGCAAAAAAATGCTCGATTCTATAGACACTATCACTGACGATTACTGATTCGTTCACTCGGAGTATGTAATTGGCGGAAGCTCTGGCCCGGTGAGGCTTTGCTGAAGCAATAAATTTCTTGGTGAAAGATTCAGGTTAACTTCCACCCTTCAAAAAACCACTATGGCTACCATCAATCGAATTTTAGTCCCAACTGACTTTTCCGATTCTGCTGAACTCGCGTATTCGTTTGCGGGGAAACTTGCGCAAGATTATGGTGGAGTGATTGACTTACTCCATGTAATACCCAGCGTGATTTACCTGGACGAACAGCTGCAGAATAAAACCGATCTTCCCGATTTGGAAGAGGAGTACTATCCGCACCTCTTTAACAATACGGAGATACAGCTCGATAAGATGATGAAAAAGCATTTTGATTTTGAAAATCGAGGTGATACCTATGTGAAGGTCGATAGAAAACCATCAGAGTTAATCAGCCGGCATGCTGAGGATGGTAACTACTCCATTATTATTATGATGGCGAAAGGAAAACATCAATCTGCAATGTTCAGAGGCAGCACTACTGAACAGCTGGTGCGCCGATCAAAAGTACCTGTTTTAACCGTAACGTCGGATTCGGATATCGGGAAAGTTAATTCAATTTTGGTACCCACAGACGGATCTCTGCGTTCGATTGCCGCCATGCCTACTGCAGTAAAACTTGCTAACACGCTCGGGGCATCTATCACTCTGCTTTATGTAAACGAGGCCTATGGACTCATTTCAAACCATTTCTCCTCAAAGGCAAGTCATACACGAAATCACGAGATTGAAGACCATATCATTGGCCGATTAATAGAGTTTTCAAAAGAATCTTCATTACCTGAATATAAGATTGCCGAAGATAAACGAAGATTCCCACTGAACGTCGTATCCAGCGTAAGTGGAAAAAGTAACTCTGTAGAGGTTCATATTGATATTATAACCGGCTTTTCAGCACATCATGAGATAACAGAATATGCAAATAAAAATGCTGACCTTGTTATAATGACTACACACGGACGTAGCGGACTGGCCCACCTTGTGATGGGCTCCATAGCTGAAAAAGTTGCGCTGAATGTTGGAAAATCGATTCTTATGATACGTCCGGAAAGCAAACTGTTTAAAAAAAATCGGGTGGAGTCCTGAACAAATGAACAGAGAAATCAGACATATCTTAGTGCCCGTAGATTTTTCGGGCTATTCAATCTCCTCATACCGCTTCGCGCTGGGGCTGGCCAACAAATGTGGTGCAAAAATCACGCTTCTTCACGTAGTAGAACCGCCATATAACTTTGCTACAGCCGTTGAGGGAATGCTCAGCATGATGGAAAAAAATGCATTATCGCGAATGGAGCAGATAAAAGCTGAAATAACGGAAAGTACATCCAAAGGGGCAGAGACCAACATAGTTGTTAAACATGGCAGAACAGCCCGCGAAATTCTGCTTCAGTCTCAAGAGTTATCTGCAGACCTTATCACCATGGGAAGCAAAGGGCAAAGCGGACTGCAGAAAATAGTACTAGGAAGTATCTCTTCGGCAATTGTTGAGGATTCAAAAATACCCGTGTTCGTTCTGCCCGGTAAAGAACCAAATGAAAAGTTTACTCTTTCCAAAATAGTATTTGCTACCAATTTGAGAGAGCGCGATCCAGACAACCTGCTGTACACTCATGCATTGAGCTCATACTTTAACGCGGCAATTGAAATTGTACATATAAAAACAGAAGATAACTTTGATTCAAAACTTCGTATCAGAGGGTTTAGGCAGATAATTAAAGAACTGAATATTGATCCACAGCCGGAGTTTAAAATAGTTGAGCACGAACGTATGCTGGCCGGCCTCGGAAGTTATCTTTCCAATAAAGCAGGCACAATGGTCGTTCTCAACAGATATAAACGTTCAATGGTACAAAAACTATTCGGGGATAATCATACAGAAAAAGTGATTCGCTATTCTGATTTTCCCATGCTTATTATACCATAATATAAAATTTTAGAAGAATTATATCCTTTTTAATTCGACTTTAATAGTGTTTATACCTAATTTGGGGAGAATCAGAAATTAAGACTTGATGTGTAAAGATCCCTTAAAAAAGGGTTACTCTTTTATCCCGCACCGGGTGCAGCGAATAATTCGTTAGTGAAATTGAGAGGATCGTCTATCAGAAAGTGAATAAAATTCGATGGACACCCCTCTATATCTCCCCTGCCAGTTCTTTACTGGTCCCGGCCTGTCCCGAGCATTGACTCGGGGTTTATTACCCAGTGGAGGAGAGACTTCTTCCTGGGTAATTCAAGAATATTATTAGTTGAACTGAGAATTAAAGAGAAACAGAAAATCAGATATGCAGCACGTTCCGGATCAAACAGACAGGCTGATTATTGACATCCTGCAGGAAGACGGCAGAATAACCAACAGTGAACTTGCCGGCAAAATTGGGCTCACAACAACCCCCACAATGGAGCGGGTACGTCGCCTGGAAAGAAGTGGAATTATTAAGGGATACACAGCCTGGATTGACCGGGAAAAAATCGGAAAAGGTCTCACCGTGTTTTGTTCTATAAAGTTGGCGGTGCATCAAATGCAGGGAATTGAGGATTTTAAGGAACACATAGAAGGAATTCCCGAAATTCTTGCCTGCTATAATATCACGGGTGAATACGACTATCTGCTGCATGTTGTTGTGGCCGATACAAAAGAGTACGAGCGCCTGTTGCGATCAACGCTGACCCGCATACCGGGAGTTGAACAGATATACACCGGAATTGTGCTTTCTGTGGTGAAAGAACAATCAAAAATTTCAGTCCTGAATAAAAATGGAGATTCTGATGAATAAATTAACGCTCGAAACCATCTGTTCGCAGGCTGACCATCCTAAAAATGATCCCTATGGATCGCACGTCATGCCTATTTACCAAACATCCACATTCCGATTTGACAATGCTGAGGCGGGACGTAAATTTTTTGCTCATGAACCGGGCGGAGCAACTCACAGCTACTCAAGGCTCGGCAACCCAACCGTTCAGCACCTTGAGGGTGTGCTTACAGAAATGGAAACCTTCGATAATGGCGTTGAGGCCAGTTCCATGGCATTCGGATCGGGAATGGCCGCAATTACAACGGCTCTTCTCGCCATTGGTAAAGGGAAGAGGATTTTAGCTCAGGAAGTGCTTTATGGCTGCACGTCTCAATTTCTGCGTGAGGAGGCTGAAGATTTCAATATATCGGTCACTCACATCAACCCATATGATCTTGAAACAGTGCAGCAGACTCTGCACCGGCACCCAGACACATCGCTGATCTACCTTGAAAGCATCGCCAATCCCACGATGAGAGTGTGCGATCTTGAGGCGATCTGCAAAATCGCTCAAAAAGCCGGCGTCTTGGTCATGGTAGATAATACTTTTGCAACGCCTTATCACCTTCGACCGCTCGCCGCCGGAGCCGATATTGTAGCCTATTCCACCACGAAATACCTGAGCGGGCACGGAACCATAGTTGGCGGCTCCCTTACTTTTAAAAAAGAAGTAATGGACGAGTATAATCTTCAGGGCTACAGAAAGAACTTTGGCGGTATTTGCGGCCCTTTCGACGCCTGGCTGACACTGATGGGAATAAAGACGTTTCCGATCAGAATGAAAAAGCATAACGAAAACGCATTTCTTATTGCTGAGTATCTCAACGAGCACCCGGCCGTCGAAAAGGTTTGGTATCCCGGCCTCGGGAACCATCCTGACCATGAACTCTCAGGAGAATTATTAAGTCGTGGCTATGGCGGCGTGATATCGTTTGAACTTGCCGGCGGCTACGATTCAGGTGTAACCATGATGAATAGCGTTAAACTCTGCACTCTTGCCGTAAGCCTGGGCACTGTAGATACGCTCATTCAGCATCCCGCTTCTATGACACATTCCGTGGTTGATCCTGAAGTGCGAAAGAGAACAGGGATTACCGACGGCCTGATACGGCTTTCAGTGGGAATTGAATCACCGGAAGATCTGATCCGCGATCTGGAGCACGCGCTCCGTAAAGTTGCCCGGCCCGCAATGGTTTAGTCCACTTCGCAGACTGCGACATACGGGGAAACAATCCATCATAAATTCAGTTTTCCCGGTTGTCAACTGCTTCTAATTCTCCTTCAGCGTTAATAAAATGGGTCTCTTTACCGGGCACAATATCTGTATTATGGGCAGAGACACAGCTCCATTCGCCACCCGTTTCGTGTACCACAAAACTGAAAATTGTATATCGATTTCCAGGCTTTTTTCCCTTCAACTCTGACTGCTCTTTCAAACGCATGCGTACGTGCACCACTGCAATTGAATCAGATAAATATTTTACCACTGTTTTTCCGACAGAGAGTTCAGAGTTCTTAAAAATCACAATAAAACCGTAATCATGTGCCTTGCGTATATCTTCGCGATTGTGCCACCATATACCTACAACATTTACAAATTCAGCACCCTTATCGAACAAGGCAGCAATCTTATCTGCATTATGCCCGTTACAGCCTGCTGCAAATCGTATAGGAATAGAATCGGGAGATGTAACCGGCTCGATGGTTTGTTTTGACATCATTTTTTTGATGTTGCTTTTTTCATTTCAAGAACAGCTTTTTTCCACATATTTTTCGGTTCGCTTACCGCCGGAGGCACTACGTGAACTGTGTGCTTAGAACCGTAATGATCTGTTGTCTTTGCAGCAATTCTTTCAAGCGTCTTCCGGCCGGCGTTGTAGTTATAATTCAGAAAATTGATTGCGTCTCCCGTTAGTTCAACATCATATTGTTTGACCAGTGTTTCTGCCAGGCGAATAGCGGAGAGTCCCAAGCCGTTATCAGCCTCTTTCGACATTCTTCTGCCAAGCTCCTCTTTTTGCACAGCGCTCATATCCGGTGACAGCCCCCCGAGGTATATGGCGCGTGTGGCATTAATATTGCGCTGAATTTCCGGTTTCGATATTCTGATATGAGGTTCCAGAGCAACGGCTATTTCAATAGCGAGGCGTCGGGCAGACATTGCACCTTTATCCGTATTTGATGAAAATAGCGTATAGCTGTAGCTCGAGATATCCTCTTTCTTAAAATACCATGCGAGGTGTCTGCATACTTCCAGTCTGGCTTCTTCGTTCAAGCCAATGCCTCCCTCCTTAATGCGAATACCTCTTTTGCCTCTTCCAAACGTAACTCTTCCGGTTTTCCCTTCAGCTTTGGACGTTACTTTTTCCCACTCTTTCAACGCTTTCTGAAATTCTCTATACCTTTTTCCTGACTCTTTGTAACCCTCGTGCGCCATTTTGTACAAATCGTAGCAGTTTTCCATTATCAGCGAAATTCGATCTACCTCTTTCGCTGACAGATGCGGATCTCTTGCGGCGTGCATTGCATGAACCGACAACCGGTCCATTTTCTTCGTTATTTTCCCGATCAGCTGATTCATTTCCAGGCCTTCCGGCATCTCCTCAAACGTTGCGTAACCTGATTCCACAAAATAGGCAGCAAGCGCACGCATTCGATTTCCTCCACGCGCCTGTGCCACGCGCAGCTTACTGCGTTTTTGTTCAAGCAAATCCAGAGCAGTTGCATGTTTCCACCGCCCGGAATAGTCAAATATAAGGGTTGGGATTTCCCTGCCGCTGATTAGTTCAAACGCTAAAATCATCATCTCTTCCACATCCCGGAAGGTCATGATGTAGAGGTTGTTATTTTCGATGGCCGACATAACTCTCTGCAGAAAATACTTTTCGCGGGGAACTCCATATTTTAGTCGTCCTGAAGTGTTCCCGGTAAACCACTGCTTCAGCTCGCTTGCCGCCTTCGGGGAATTTACATTCAGTTCAGCGGTTATTTCATCGATCTTTGAACGATGTATGGAATAGAGTTCACGTACTTTAGAATCAAGTCCGATTCTTCTGTATGCGAAAATCTGCCCCATAATTTCACCAACCTCTCTGTTGCCGGTAAGATCCGTAAAGGCAATCGTCACGCCATATGGGGTCAGGTCTACCCTTCTTAGCAGCTGCATCGCAGCTTCGCGGCGGCGGGCATCGCCCTCAAATCCCTGCACTACCTTATCCCGGGCCACGAGAATCAGATCGCCCAGTTTATCCGTTACGTCCAGGACATCGCGCTCTGACTGCTCTTCAAGATGACCATGCGTGCCGTCGTAGATAACTTTTGCCACCAGACCAATCACGCCGGAAAACACCGTAAAGCTGACAAAATAGATCAGCAGCTGCATCGATGGCATCGTGCCGTACCCAATATAGTAGCCGCCAATTAAACCAAGTGTTGTGACAGGGCCGGCTGTCCAGAATATCTGCATCAGCGCGCGCGACCACTTCACTTTTTTAAGGCTTCTTTTAAGCCGGCGGGAGTGTTCGTTACTCTCTCTGTTCAGAGTGATTCGTTTATCGTCTGAGTTGGACAATGGCTGGCTGATTTTTAGTTATTTAACCTTTATGTACTGAAAAGATACCATCAAAAATGACCTTTTATATAAT
>CAZXYQ010000136.1:0-6960 GCA_964644975.1 uncultured Rhodohalobacter sp. | reverse complement strand
ACGGCATATACTTCATATAAGGTTTTGATCTTCTCTTGGCAGGTATTTATTTGCGTTGAGTAAACATCTCTCTCATTCCCCCTTTGCTAAGGGGGTCTTTTTAAAGTCAAAATTAATACCCGAGTTCAGGTTAATAAAATAATTCCGAGCCCTATTCAACTCATCCAAAGACCGGAACTCAGCGGCTGTATGTCTGCTATCATTCATCCCAATTCTGATATTTGCCAACCAGATTTTGCCGGGAAATAGTTATGAAAGCGAGAGCTTCAACCTGTGCTATAATTCGCGCTCATCTCATCACATCCTTCGATGACGGATAGACGGCAGTTTTTGTCTGATCTCTGCCAGCATGTCCAGATCGATTTCGGCCATGATGCAGCCTGGATCTGTTTTCATATCAGCCATCACGCGGCCCCAGGGGTCGATAATCATGGAGTGGCCATAGGTTTTTCTTGACTCGCCATGCAGCCCTGTTTGCGCCGGTGCAATAACAAACGCGCTGTTTTCGATGGCACGGGCTCTTAGCAGTACTTCCCAGTGAGCTTCGCCGGTGGGCCGGGTAAATGCCGACGGGACAGTTATGATTTCAGCTCCTTCATCAATCAGTTTCCTGTAGAGCCCGGGAAACCGTACGTCGTAGCAGATTGAAAAACCGATGACGGGCATACCATCACTCTTAAACACTATGGCTTCAGGTTTTCCGCCCTGCACTGTAGCCGACTCACGGTAAGTTTCCTCATCCGAAACATCCACATCAAAAAGGTGGATTTTGTTGTAAGTGGCACCGACAGACCCATCCGGCAGATAGAGCGCACTTCGGTTGTGGATCTTTCCTCCTCCTGCGGATGCAGGATAACCGCCACCCAGCAGATAGACGCCAAACATATTAGCCCACTGGGGAAGCTGTTCTTCAACCGCGTTTGCAATATCTTTTGCCTGGTTAAACTTCTCTTTTTCATTACCCATAAATGCAAAGTTCTCTGGCAGACAGATGAGTCGGGCTCCATTTTCAGCCGCTTTTTGAACCATGAAGCGTGCATTTTTCAAACTTTTCTCTACGTCGGGCTGGCTGTTAAGCTGAATAGCGGCTGTTTTAAGTGTGGCCATGCTTAGATTATCTGGTTAATCAATATTTTCATCAAATATATTGCAAATAGATCTGAAAAGTTCAACTGATCCCCGGGAAGGTTCCTGGCTAAATCAAACATTTTATTGTAGTGATATAAAAAGTGTCTACCATTTTTTCAAGAGCAGTGCTTTCCGAATCACGGTGTGCATTATTACTGATTCAGAATTCAAATACCTGCATCGACATCATGATATATCCGCTGCATGATTACATTATGTATGAAATAATTTTGGCAGTTCAGAAATCAACAATTGTTTATGAATTCTTGGGAAAACAAAAAGAATATGTTCAAAAATATTGATTTTATTTTCTGTTTCATGGGTGTTTTCAAGCCAAAAACACCCCTATCTGCATCCTAAACATACTTGTAAGGGCTTCCATGGTTTTTAGCCGATTTTCTCACCACAAATTGCAGAGTGCTAAAACAAATATTACATTGGATCAAGCTTCAGATATCTACCATTGTCTATCACTCTGTTTTTAGTCTGTTTACTCTAATACGCACACCATTTTTATTGTTTTCCGCTTAATACCAAAAGCAGCTATAGATTTTCCACTAATTTGCGATTCGACT
Source organism: uncultured Rhodohalobacter sp. (assembly GCA_964644975.1). Classification (GTDB taxonomy): domain Bacteria; phylum Bacteroidota; class Rhodothermia; order Balneolales; family Balneolaceae; genus SW132. The sequence goes on along the minus strand of CAZXYQ010000136.1, from coordinate 5,257 downwards.
GTTCGCAATTGTAATAGGCATATCCGATTAATAGTGTGGTTCTTAAACAAATTAAGATGCCAAATACATATGATCATATCTGCCGTACCACTATAAGCGCATCGCGCTACCACTATTGAGCCGAACTTTTAGCTCACTCATTCATTACTAATCTCATTTTTTTATAGATGAATTCAAGTAAATCACCCGGCAAACAAGGCCTTTACAATCCCATACATGAACATGATGCCTGCGGTATTGGCTTCGTGGTTAATATAAAAGGAAAGCAATCTAATACGATCATCCGGCAGGCTATCACTGTATTGGATAATCTTGACCATCGCGGGGCAACCGGCAGTGAACCCAACAGTGGCGACGGTGCAGGTATTTTACTTCAGATTCCTCATAAATTTCTGAAGCAGTCGTGTGCGGGATTAAATATTGATCTCCCAGAACCTGAAAATTACGGGGTGGGAATGGTTTTTTTCCCCGGAGAGCGGGAAGATCGCCTGCAGTGCGAAAAGCTTGTGGAAAAGATCATACTTGAGGAGGGGCTCGAAATTCTGGGGTGGCGAAAAGTTCCAACTGATAACTCCAAACTTGGTAAATCTGCCCGTGAGAAAGAGCCCTCCGTGCGGCAACTTTTCATTAAACGAAGTGAAGAGTTCAAGACTGAACTCGATTTTGAACGAAGATTGTACGTAACTCGCAGACGTATTACAAAAGAGATTGAAGAGACAAAGTTCATAATTAACGACAAAGATTCGTTCTATATCGCCAGCCTTTCAACCCGTACCATCATATACAAGGGAATGCTTACAAGTAAGCAGCTTGAAGGGTACTTCCCTGACCTGCGCGATCCGCTGATGGAGTCGGCTCTTGCGCTGGTACACTCCCGCTTTAGCACCAATACGTTTCCGAGCTGGGAATTGGCTCACCCCTACCGCTATGTGATCCACAACGGTGAAATTAACACCATGCGCGGGAATCAAAACTGGATGCACGCCCGGCAGGATCAGTTTAAGACGGAACTCTTTGGCGACAACCTTAAAAAACTCTACCCGATTGTGCAGGAAGGCGGAAGTGATTCCGAACGGTTTGATAACTGCCTGGAATTTCTTTACCTGAGCGGTCGTTCACTCCCCCATTCCATGATGATGATGATTCCCGAACCCTGGGAAAAGCATGAAGACATGGACGATGACCTTCGCGCTTTTTATGAGTATCACAGCTGCATGATGGAGCCCTGGGACGGACCGGCATCCATTGCATTTACCGATGGAAAAATTGTAGGTGCCACGCTCGATCGAAACGGCCTGAGGCCATCCCGCTATTATGTAACGCAGGACGATACCATCGTTCTGGCTTCTGAAGCGGGTGTATTAAGTTTTCCCCCGGAAAATATTGTGAAAAAGGAGCGGCTGCAGCCAGGCCGTATGCTGCTGATTGACACAGAACAGGGACGTATCATCAGTGATGAAGAGATCAAACAAACTATTGCAACTGAACACCCCTACCGGGAATGGCTCAATGAAAATCTCGTGAAATTCGACACTATTGTTGAAGATCCTGAGCCCAAGAATCCGGATCTGACCCACAATCAGATTATCCATCGTCAAAAAGTTTTTGGGTACACGTATGAAGACCTTAAAATAAATGTTGGCCCTATGGCCGAAAATATGCTTCAGCCGGTAGGTTCAATGGGGAATGATGCCCCAATTGCGGTTCTCTCCAACCAGCCCCAGCTGCTATACAATTATTTCAAACAGCTGTTTGCACAAGTAACCAATCCGCCCATTGACCCTATTCGCGAAGAGCTGATTACCTCTACCGAAACACTGCTTGGATCCCAGGGAAATATTTTGAAACCGGTACCTGAAAGCTGCCGGCAGATTGAGTTAGAGACTCCGGTTCTTACAAATGAAGAGCTCAAAATGCTCAAAAACATCGACCTCTCAGGATTTAAATCTGAAGTGTTACCCATTCTCTTTGAAGCAGGCAGCGGTGGCGAAGGTCTTGAAAGCTCTCTCGAAAAGTTGTTCGAGTCAGCGGACAGCGCAATCGAATCAGGCGCCAATATCCTGATCCTCAGTGATCGTGATTTTAATGACAAACTCGCGCCCATCCCGGCACTGCTGGGTGTATCAGGCCTGCACCATCATTTGATACGGGCCGGCAATCGTACTGAGGTAAGCATTGTCCTTGAATCGGGCGAGCCCAGGGAAACACACCATTTCTGCACTCTTCTCGGCTATGGTGTAGACGCAGTAAATCCGTATATGGCTTATGAAAGCATTCACGACCTGATCACGGAGGACCTTCTCGAAGATGTTTCGTATGAAAAAGCGGTGAGAGGCTACAACAAAGCTGTTGTGAAAGGCATTGTGAAAGTGATGTCTAAAATGGGTATCTCCACAATTAAATCGTATCGAGGCGCTCAAATATTTGAAGCTCTGGGGATTAGCCAGAAAGTAATTGACAAATATTTTACCTGGACTGATTCACGAATTGAAGGAATCGGGCTCGATATTATTGCAAAAGAAGCAGAGCTCAGGCACGAAAAAGCCTACCCAAAAATACAGGTAAACGGACAGGTGCTGGATGAGGGCGGACAGTATAAATGGAGAAAAAACGGTGAGTATCACATGTACAATCCTGAAACGGTTCACCTTCTGCAGTTTGCCAGTAAAACCAACGATTATCAGCTCTATAAAGATTATGCAAGCCGGTTAGACGATCAAATTAATCCTCCGCCTACTCTTCGGCATCTGATTGACTTTAACTACGAAAACAAGCCTATCCCTCTCGAAGAGGTTGAATCGGTAGAGTCGATATGCAAACGATTTAAGACCGGAGCAATGTCGTACGGCTCCATTAGCCGGGAAACTCATGAAGCACTGGCTATTGCCATGAATCGCCTTGGTGGCAAAAGTAATAGTGGCGAGGGTGGTGAAGAATCAAACCGATACGTGCCGGACACGAATGGAGACAGGAGAAACAGCGCGATTAAACAGGTGGCGTCGGGCCGTTTTGGAGTGACCAGCGAGTACCTGAACAGCGCTAATGAGATTCAGATTAAAATGGCGCAGGGTGCCAAGCCCGGTGAAGGTGGTGAACTTCCAGGTAAAAAAGTGTATCCGTGGATAGCCAAAGTTCGGCTTTCTACCCCCGGTGTAGGTTTGATATCACCGCCCCCTCATCACGATATTTACTCTATTGAAGACCTGGCTCAGCTGATTCACGATCTCAAAAACTCCAACAAAAGAGCACGGATCAATGTGAAGCTTGTATCACTTGTTGGTATCGGAACCATTGCTGCCGGTGTATCGAAAGGCCATGCAGATGTTATTTTGGTGAGCGGCCACGATGGCGGAACCGGTGCTTCCCCTCAAACCAGTATTAAACACGCCGGCCTGCCGTGGGAGCTTGGCCTGGCCGAAACACATCAAACACTCGTACTAAACGATCTTCGGAGCCGTGTGTCTCTGGAAACAGATGGTCAGATTAAAACCGGGCGCGATATCGTAATCGCCGCTCTTCTGGGTGCTGAAGAGTATGGATTTGGAACCAGCGCACTCATCACACTGGGATGTATTATGATGCGTGTGTGCCATATGAATACATGCCCTGTTGGTATTGCAACCCAGAACCCTGAATTGCGGCACAAGTTTAAAGGCGATCCTCAGCACGTGGTCAACTTCATGATGTTCATCGCACAGGATGTGCGAGAGTATATGGCCAAACTCGGATTCAGATCAATCGATGAGATGATCGGCCGGTCAGACAAACTTAAACAGCGAGAAACAGATCACTGGAAAGGAAAATACCTGGATCTCTCCCCGGTCCTTTACAGACCTGATTCCCCGGAGGGTGTGGGAGTTCGAAATCTTATCAAACAAGACCACGGACTTGAAAACGCGCTCGACATCCAAACCTTAATGGACGTTTGTGAGCCGGCATTAGCCCATAAAAGAGAGGTACGCGCCACGCTTCCCATCAAAAATGTAAATCGTGTTGTCGGAACTATTGTTGGTAATGAAGTCACACGGCGCTACGGCCGTGAAGGTCTACCTGAGGACACAATACATCTCAATTTCAAAGGTTCTGCAGGACAGAGTTTTGGCGCCTTTATCCCCAGGGGTATGACCCTGGAGCTGCAGGGCGATGCGAACGATTATTTTGGCAAAGGTCTCTCAGGAGGCAAACTCATCCTCTATCCTGATGAAGGAATTCGGTTCAAACCGGAAGAGAATATCATTGTGGGTAATGTATCCTTTTACGGCGCTACAAGCGGCGAAGCCTACATCAGAGGAATGGCCGGTGAACGTTTCTGCGTGCGAAACAGCGGCGTGAATGCCGTTGTGGAAGCCGTAGGCGATCACGCCTGCGAATATATGACGGGAGGTCGGGTTGTTATCCTTGGCCCCACAGGACGTAACTTTGCCGCCGGGATGTCGGGCGGAATTGCCTATGTTCTGGACCTGAACAATCGGTTTGAAAAAAACTGCAACAAAGATATGGTTAGCCTGCAGCGGCTACAGGATGAAGATGAAATCAAAAAGGTAAAACAGATGATCCTCAATCACGGGGAATACACCGACAGCCATCTTGCCTGGAAAGTTTTGGCAAAATGGGAGCAGCTGGAAGAAAAGTTTGTAAAAGTGATGCCAAAGGATTTCGAACAAATGCTGATATCTATCGAAAAGGCCAAAAATAATGGGGCAGACGATGAACAGGCCGAAATGGAGGCTTTTCTCGAAAACAAAGAGTAGCGAAGTCCGGCTATTAAAAAAGATGAAGGTGACCGTTTTCAAAACGTTAAAGAAAGAACGCACTAACCTTGATTTGATTCCAAAGAGTTGTCCGACCACAAAACACAGAAAGCTTAGATCATAACAAACGATTATTATGGGTAAACCAACCGGATTCATGGAGTTTGACAGAAAAACAACTCCGTACCGAAAACCTGAAACACGTGTAGAAGACTGGCAAGAACTCAATTTTAAGATGCCGGAAAAAGATCTCCGGGAACAGGGAGCTCGCTGTATGGACTGCGGTATTCCGTTTTGCCAGACCGGCAGTGAAATGGATGGTAAATCCATGGGTTGTCCTGTTTATAATCTTATTCCGGAATGGAATGATCTCGTTTATCGGGGCAAATGGAAAGAAGCCCTGCACAGGCTCCATAAAACCAATAACTTCCCGGAATTTACCGGCCGGGTCTGCCCTGCCCCCTGCGAAAGCTCCTGTGTTTTAGGCATTACTGATCCGCCGGTTG
>CAZXYQ010000135.1:0-6987 GCA_964644975.1 uncultured Rhodohalobacter sp. | reverse complement strand
ACCTTGCACCTTGCACCTTGCACCTTGCACCTTGCACCTTGCACCTTGCACCTTGAAAATCATTCCAAACCGGGATTCTTCATCTTGCCCATGAACAGGTTAGCCCCGCTCTCTCTTTCATGAATAATGAACACGAACGGCCGGTTGAAGGTGATCTGTGGGGGCATAGATGTTACACCAATACCAACACTTGTTACTGCAGCAGCTTCAGTTCCCTCTTCATCAACTCTTATGAACGTTTTGTGCTTCACATTGTCTATAAAAAGATTCTGCGGAGAGGTATCGGCGATGCCCTGGAAATTAGCGTTAGATTCAGAAAAGGCTATTTCCATTCCCATTGCCTTTAATATTTCGTTGTACTCAATCTCGTATTCCAATTCAAATTTGGGCAGTTCAACGGTGGACTCGCGGTTATCCACGCGCAGATTGGATCGCCATTCCGCCAGGTTTTCAGCATTCACTTTTTCCTGCACAAACCGGTCAATCGGCATGTTTTCATCAGCCGGCATCATCACGGTCATCGAGAAAAGACTGTCTCCATAGGGAAGCTCAACCAACTGTACATCTCCGGATTGAAACATGGCAAACCGTCCTTTTTGGCTCATCATATCCACTTCAGTCGTTTCGCCTGACTCAAGATAAAAATCAGCCGTGCGGGTATCTTCCGTATCAAACTGACGCAGCCAATCCCCCTTAAAGTAAAGTGCATTGATCAGGTACATCACCACGTGAGGCGGAATCTCGTCGATAATCTCCGGAATTAATCCTTCGGTATTCTCATTAACCCAGCTGTTGATTCTTTCAACTGCGGCAGGATCACTGAAATCGAGACCCTCCATTTGTGCTCCAAAGTGAGTTTCTAGACGGTCAAGAAAATCCTCTTTCACCGGCAAATTTTCCCGATGCCATACTGAATTTGCAATCTTCATCGTAACCCCCGAATCCACAGTAACCAGCAATTCAATCAGTGATTCGAACGCCTCGTTTATCTCATCCAGCTCCATACCGGATAATTTCAACGTTTCCCGCATGTCATCAAACGTCTGGTCCTCCGCCCCGTTCAGCGCCATTGCAAGCGCCATGGATATACTCAGCGGAGAGATCATGATGTTCTCCTCATCATCATAGGCAACGGTTTCACTGAATATTCGATAGCTGAAATTACGGTCAGCCTCAACGAGTTTGAGTTCTGATGCCGTAAGCTCCCTGGGCAGTTCACCATTTAAACCTAAATCATCAGATCCGGTCACATTCTGGTTGCAGGTTGAGAATAACATCACGCTGGTCATTATAAGTATTAAGTATTCCATCCATTTCATAGCTACCCATCTTTGTTTGTTTTTCCTAATCAATAACGCTCAAACCTGTAAAATCTGATCCGGCCTCTGTTTTAGTATTACCTGTGTTACACTAAATAGAATTTCATACTTACTAACCCTAACAACTCACATATATTTTATTAAATATATTATAATTTATTGCGGTACAATCGTTTAAATCAAAGCGTCTGAAATAGTTTACAATCGGAGCTGACTCAGTTTTTTTTCGCATGAATTCCTTTTCAGAAGAAGTGACCATCACAAATACCGAATGTTCAGGGCTTAACTTTAAACAGTTTCTATAACTATACAAAAATGCTATGCGTTTTGCATTTGTGAAATCCAGGATCGGTGACTGCGATATCAGAAACGGGACAGTAAGCCGAAAAACGTAATGATGCACTCCACAAATAAATGGATTCTGCTCAAATATTGAGAAGATTCTTTTTTATCTTCATGCCTTCGCCTATGCTCACAAAAAGAATTATACCGTGTCTGGATATCAAAGATGGTCGCACCGTTAAAGGGGTAAACTTTGTCGGGCTGCGGGATGCTGGTGATCCCGTTGAACTTGCGCAGCGCTACACCGAAGAAGGTGCCGATGAGCTGGTATTTCTTGATATCACCGCCACCAAAGAGAAGCGGAAAACGCTTGTAGCTCTGGTCACTGATATTGCGACACACATTAATATCCCTTTCACCGTTGGCGGAGGCATTAAAACCGTAGACGAGATAGCCGCAATTCTGAAAGCAGGCGCAGATAAAGTGTCGCTGAACAGTGCTATCGTACTCGATCCCGAACTCATTACAAAGGCATCGGATGCATTCGGCTCCCAGGCTGTAGTGGCCGCTGTTGACGCCAAGCGGGTTGGCGACCACTGGGAGGTATTTATCAGCGGAGGGTCAAAAGCTACCGGACTGGACGCTCTCGAATGGATCGAAAAAACAGAGAAGCTGGGTGCCGGTGAAATTTTATTGACAAGTATGGACCGGGACGGCACTAAATCCGGTTTCGACATTGAGCTTTTAAATGCGGTAAATGATAGAGTTACCATTCCTGTAATTGCCAGCGGCGGGGCGGGCACCATGCAACACTGCTGCGACGCCGTGAAACTTGGCCATGCAGACGCTGTTCTGGCCGCCAGTATTTTTCACTTCAGGGAAATTGAAATTGAAGATTTAAAAAAAGAGATGGCCTCCGAGGGCATCGAAGTACGAATTTTACAAAAAAGAACAAACTAAAACAGATATGGCAACCAAAGAAGAAATTGAATTTATCTACGACCTGGAGAGACTCCTGATATCCCGAAAAGCTGATAAGCCGAAGGGATCCTACTCATCCAAGCTGTTTAAAAAAGGGATCGATAAAATTGCCCAGAAACTGGGCGAAGAGGCTGTGGAGACAATTATCGCATCCAAAAACAAGAAAGACTCTGAAGTGGTGAATGAATCGGCCGATCTCATCTACCACCTCCTGGTTCTGCTGGTAGAACGGAACATCCCGCTGGACACAGTGATTCAGGAGATGATGCTGAGAAGCAAAAAGTAACGAGCATTTATGCTCCATAGCTTATTTAGAATGTGATGGTTGACCTGTCTAAAAAAACATTTCTCTACATTTTTTCTGTCATCTTTGTGACTTATTTACTCACAAGAACCATCACCCGTATCAGCGGTTTTCCTTCGTCTTTTTCCGAAAGCACCGCGGTCGTATTGATTTTGGATTTTGGCTTATTTGCCATCATATTTTTTGTGGTTGCCGTTTTATTAGATAAAACAGGTTTGTTTAAAGACAAAAAGCAAAGTGCCTGATACGTTGACTTAGCCCCCAGCTTCAAGATCTATGCCTCCAGTATGGAATTTTGATGAGCCGGGATCAGACGTCCCGGTTTTTTTTTTCTGGATTTCGCGTTTCACTCAGACACTAAAAATCTAAGCTATATGAGTCAATCAGCCCCATCTGATGAAGAGCACCGCCGCACCCTCGAACGGCTCGACAAGTTTAGCTACTGGACCGACAGCAATATTCGCGTGCCGTTTACCAGCTTCAGGTTTGGGCTGAGTCCGGTGATTGGCCTCGTTCCCGGTATTGGAGATTTTGCAGGGTTGATTCTCTCGCTCTATGTCCTTTATGAAGCCAGAAAGATCGGGGCACCCGGCAGTCTCCGGCGCAAGATGATCCGCATTATGCTTATCGAATTTTTCGGCGGATTGATCCCGGTTTTTGGTGATGCGTTCGACGCCGTCTATAAAGCCAATACCAAAAACACGGCACTGCTTCGAAATTACCTCTACAAAGAGCTCGGTGAAGAGCCGGAATGGCACTTTCCCTGGGGTGTCTTTATCTGGATCTGCCTGTTGATTGCACTGACCGGCTGGTTGATTTACATGCTACTCTGATGCAGAACGACCCGCATAAATTGACACCTCTCCATATTTTACCAAAATGAACCACATGCATCTCACAACTCCTGATGGCCTGAAAATCGCAGTTCAATCGCTGGATGGAGATTCGCCCACCGTCATGTTTATGCCTGGATTTTTCTCCAATATGGAGGGAACCAAGGCGGCCTTTCTCGAGGAGCAGTGCAAAAAGCGCGGACAGTCCTGCATCCGCTTTGATTATCGGGGTCACGGTCAATCGGATGGAACATTTGAGGAAGGGACCTTTACAGACTGGCTGAATGACGCACTCCTGGTGCTGGACAAACTGGCCGTAGCCCCGGTGGTTGCCGTTGGGTCATCCATGGGCGGATGGATCGCGCTTCTGGCTGCTCTAAAACGACCGGATAAAATTCGCGGCCTGGTTGGCATTGCTTCCTCGCCCGATTTTACCGAAGATATCTGGCATCATCGCATGAGCGATCAGCAGCGAGCATTGATGAACGAACAGGGATTCATCAACCAGCCCAGCGAGTACCGGAAAAAACCGGTTACCATCACCAAAATGCTGCTTGAAAGCGGTAAAGATCACCTGTTACTGCACAAAAAATCTCTCAATCTGAATATCCCCGTTACCTTAATTCACGGAATGGAAGACCGCGATGTACCGTGGCAAAAATCAAAGGAACTGCACCGGCTTATCGGCGAAGAGTTGTGCGAGTTGATCCTCGTTCCAAACGGAGCGCACCGACTCTCTAGAGATAAAGACCTGAGATTAATTTGGGAGTCAGTAAAAGAAATTTCGAATAAAATCTGTATCTGAAGAAGAACTCAACTTACGGTACGTGTTTTATTTTACCCGCATGATTCAAACAACAAAAAAAGCGTAACGAGTAATGAAAAAAACATCCAAATTCGACCTGTCATTTATCGTGCTTGCAGCACTTATTATTATTATTTTAAATGAATTCTTACTCGATAGTCGACTCCATTGGACCACATATCTGCTTCTTATATCGAGCTACTTTATTGGCAGATTTGTGGAAAAAAAAGTAAGAGACCCAGATCAATCTAAAGCCACAAACTGAAGTATGTATAGTGAACATAGGTGCTCTACAAACCTAAGATTTCAATAAAAAAACCCGATGCCTTTAACTGGCACCGGGTTTTGCATTCACTCCTATTACACTCTTTGCATCAGGGATTTTGCGAGATGTTTGAGCTGCTATTCGCTCCATCCTGCAGTATATCCATGCTGTTACTGTCCCCCGACTGGTGAATATTCATGAAGTTATTATAACCGTTTTGAAAATAATCACTTTCGTCAGCTGTGGTGATCAGGTGTCCGCCGACATCGCCATTCTGCACAGAGTAGAATTCATTGAAGTTGCCGTACTGTTTCACGGTACTGATCGCGTCATCCGCAAACCCTATGGTATCTTCTGATCTTCCAAACTGATGGATATCAACCGTGTTATAAATCTGACGTCAAATAAATCAACCTCCTCATCTGTTCATAATTAATAAAGCTTAAGATTTGTGAGGCTCAGCTCTCTAATATTTTATAAACCACTGTTTTTACTTGTGTTTATTTGATTAATTATTTTTAAAAAATAGCTTTTTGGCGGCATCGGTTAAATCTCTTTAATGGCCAATACTGAAACAATTGAATGACTACACTCATCATGTACCCACACTTTTTGTTGCTGCTGCTTCTTTTTGAGAGAACCGTCTTTTTATGTAAACTGCATCATACGTCAACGCTCAATAAACTCTTCAGCTATGACCCGTTCAGCCTCAATCACCACTTTTCTGCTCATACTGATCTCGTTTACATTTTACGCCTGCGGTGGAGATTACCCTGATGATATTGTGATCTTCACAAATGCCACAATATGGAATGGAACTGAATCTGCTGCTATCGAGAATGCGGCCCTGGTAACACACAACGGAACCGTTCTTGACATCATTGAAATGAACGATCCCGATTTTCCCGAAGAGGCCGAAGCCGTGGATCTGGACGGTCGGTACATTGTGCCGGGACTCATCAACGCGCACGGACATGTGGGAGTAGCACGAGGGTTGGATCGGGGGGAAGTCGCTGCATCACGCGAAAATGTAATGGATTAGCTCCGGCTCTATTCATCCTACGGTATCACAACAGTAGTTAGCCTTGGAGATGAACCGGACAGTGCGTTTGAAATTCGAAATGATGGAAATTTTTCTGAGAACAGCATGGCTCGCCTGTTTCTTGCCGGTAGCGTACTCAATCCCGAATCACGGGAGGAGGCGCAACGGGATGTTGAAGTGCTGATGGAAAGGAATCCCGACTGGACCAAAATCCGCGTGGATGACGGACTCGGTGCCCGCAAAAAAATGCAGCCTGATGTGTACAGCACCGTCATTGAGGCGTCACACCGGTTTGATACTCCTCTTGCCGCTCATATTGTTCAGCAGGATGATGCAAAGGGGATCCTGCAACACAACGGTGATTTGATAGCACACAGCATTCGGGATGAACCCGTTGACCGTGAACTGATCGACCTGATGCTGGAGCGCGATGTCTGCATCACCCCAACATTTACTCGCGAAGTTTCAACATACATCTACCGGGATCGCCCCGATTTTTTTGATGATCCGTTTTTTCTTGCAAAAGCAGATCCCAATATCATGGAGCAGCTGCAACAGCCGGAAATTCAGCAACAATACACAGGCGAATCCGCCGATTATTACCTGGATCAACTGCCACTGGCTCTGGAAAATATGATGGTTCTTCACAACTCCGGAGTAAGAGTGGCGATGGGTACAGACAGCGGCCCGCCTGCACGGTTCCAGGGGTATTTTGAACATATGGAGATGGAGATGATGCAGGATGCGGGCATGAGCCCAATCGAAGTGCTCACTTCTGCCACCCGGTATGCTGCTGAGTGCATGCAGATTGCTGAAAACCTGGGCACGCTCGAACCGGGAAAAAGCTGCAGATTTTATGATTGTGGAAAATAACCCACTAGTGCAGTGTCAACGGTGAGCTATTCTAAGAGTCATCGGATGAGTCATCCATGAATCATATATTGATTCAGCATGACTAGATTTTTCGAAAAACTCATCCGATGAATATCCGACATTTTATCGATGACACTGCACTAGACGATATCCGTAACTTGAGGGATATTTACGGGGTTTATATTGGTGGCGTTCAGGTATCTGATGTGGCGAACTGATGGAAGGAAGGGGAGAAGTGAAAAGGGAGAAGTGAAAAGGCAAAAGTGAAAGGTGAAAGTGAAAG
>CAZXYQ010000134.1:0-7045 GCA_964644975.1 uncultured Rhodohalobacter sp. | reverse complement strand
CTATTTTTCATAAAAACAGAAAAGGCCGGAAATTCTCCGGCCTTTTCTTGAATCTATAAATCTAATGTAACAAAAAATCACTCTAAATGATGTGATTGAATCACAGTTCGGCTTTGCTGCGTGTCACCAGAAAATCCAACTATTTCGTAAGGGATCATCATACCGCTGCTTTCACGCCAGTCGGCAGACTCAATTCGCACTGTAACCGTTTCACCCATTTGCGGATCAAACTGACGGTATGTGGTTACCATCGGCAGATTTGTGTCCTGATCGAGATACAAGTTCAGTGTAATCTCATCGTTTACACGAACATTTGCATACATTTCGCCCTCCATCTCTTCCATGCCCATAAAATCAACATCCAGCTCATCTTTATTAATCGCAAGATAGATCGGGTTTCTGTAGAGTTCAGCAAGCATCTGATCTTTTTGGGCAGGCTGCATCGGCATTTGGTTGCCTGCCATCATCATACTTCCCTGGCCATTTTCAACGATCATGGTAATGACACCCTGCGGAACACTCATCTCAGCCTCTATCCGTTCTGAATTAAAATCTATTTTTTGATTTATTCCTATATTCATCTCTCCCTGCGGTGTTGAAATGAAACTTTCAGATTCTGTGACCACACTTCCGCTAAGTGTACCGGAGGGGAGAACAGCGGATGCCATCCGGCTGATCCACTCGCGGCCGCCTGACGCATCACCCGTTATTACTTCTTCCTCTTCCTGTGACTCCCGAATGGCAATATCAACCTCCTGTACGTCGCCAAACTGCTGAAGCTGGTCGCCCAATTCGGCACCATTACCCACTACGAGAATCTTCATCTCATTTGGCCTCATGTATTCACGGGCAACTCTCTGAATGTCTTCAGGAGTAATTTCACGTAGCTCCTCAATATAGGTTTCAAACGCATCGGCCGGCAGACCAAGGTATTCGTTGTTCATGAGCCGGTTTAGCACGCCTTGCCGGCTGACAGATCTGAATACAAGTGAATTCAGAATAGAGTCCCGGGTATCATCCAGTTCTTCCATGCTGACCGGTTCTTCCTGGAGCCTGATCATTTCGCGCCGGACGGCTTCAATTGCTTCGGCCGTAGCCTCGCTCCTGGTGAATACACCGGCAAAAAACTGTCCTCTGTAGAGAGCACTGCTGCCGTAATTCCCAAACACTGAGTAGGCCAGCCCCTGATCTGAGCGCACATTCTGGAAAAGCCGTCCTGAAAAGCCGCCACTCAGCACCTCGTTCATAGCCTGCAAAGCCGCATAATCGGGGTTGTCGCGCTCGCCACCAATATGGCCCATCAGCACAACCGACTGATTCACATCTCTTTTATCCACAAAGTGAATTGAGGATTCGAAGTCGTACTCTACTTCATCAAACGCCAACTCGTTCTGTTCGCCTGCCGGTATGTCCGAAAAGATCTCTTCCAGGATCGGTTTGATCTCTTCCACTTTAAAATCACCTACAAGCCCTACCATCAGATTTTGGCCCGTGTAGGCATTTCGGTGGAATTCAACCAGGTCTTCCTGGGTAATGTTGTCAAGCGTATAGAGTTCGGTAGTGCGGGCTTGAATAGAGTCTTCTCCGTAAATCAGTTTACCAAACTCCCTGAAACCGACCTGCTGAGCGTTGTCATTTCTACGCGAGATTCCTGATCTCTGCTGGCGGATTGCCAGGTCAATCTTCTCCTGTGGCATCAGCGGATTCTGCATCACATCTACCAGCACGGGCAGCAGATCAATGAAGTCGTCTTTAAGCGCATTCAGCAATACAGAGCCGCTGTTTTGACCCATTCCAAACTCAATGCGGGCTGCCCGATCCTCCAGCATCTGATTCAGTTCCTCTTCAGGATAGGCTTCTGACCCGCCATTGCGCATCGCATTTGTCATAATAGAGTGAAGGCCCGTTTTTTCAGCCGGAACCATGAACGATCCCGCGCGGACGATCATATTCAGATTGATCAGCGGTACTTCATTATCTTCAACCAGGTAAAACTTCATCCCGTTATCGAGTTCAAACGTTTCAACTTCGGGCAGCTGCGGAGCATTTAGTTCAGGATAGACAAGACTCTTCACATCCACAGCTTGCACCTGCTGTGCCGGTTGTGTGGCGCGTTCCTGGGTGGCGCACGCTGCTGTCAGCAGCAGCACAAAAATAAAAAGTAGTGTATGTTTTGTTTTCGTGATATACATAGTTTTTCCTCTTCTTAATTAGTAGCCTTTTCGTCGTCATCCTGCACGTTCTTAATCATCCCCACCGTGCGGTTGCTCTTTTTAATGTAGGTTTCTGCTACCCGCTGGATATCATCAACGGTTACATCCTGAAGCCGATCCAGGTCGGTAAAAGCTGTTCTCCAATCCCCGCCGTTTACATGCGCAGCAGCGAGTGTTCTGGCAATACCGGTGTTAGAGGTAAGAGTTCGTACAAGCCCTGCGCGCGCGTTTGTTCGCACCCGCTCGAGCTCCTCTTCGGTTACCCCATCATCAATAATTTTTTTCATCTCGTCGCGCAGGGTCTGTTCCACGTCTTCCATATCAACACCCTGGTTTGGCACTACAAATTTGATGAACATCCCTGGATATTTACTGCCCGGATAGCCGTTTTGTGCGCCTACCTGCAGCGCAGTCTGATCTTCAACCACCATTTTTCTGTAAAGCCTTGAGGTTCGGCCATTGGTCAGAATTCCTGCCAGCAGGTTCAGCGCCTGAAAGTCGGGGTGCTGATTGTTAACCGTGTGATATCCTTCCATATAGATTGGCTGCGACTGCTCTTCAATTACAAAGCGCCGCTCACCGCGCTGTGCCGGTTCTTCAACAAGAAGCTCGGGCGCCGGATCTCTGTACTCCATCGGGTTAAAATATTTTTCAGCCAGCCGCCTCATTTCTACCGGGTCTACATCTCCCACAATGGTCATAGTGAAACTGGACGGAGCGTAGAACTGCCCGTGATACTCCCATGCATCCGCAATGGTTGTGTTGCGAATATCGGATGGCCAGCCTACAATCGGATTTTTATAGGGATGAGCAGAAAATGCTGTAGCTGAAAACTCTTCAAGAAGTCGTCCAAATGGGTTTGAATCAGTACGCTGCCGCCGTTCTTCGTAAATGACCTCTTTTTCAATATAAAACTCTCTCATCACAGGGTTGATAAACCGATCGGCTTCCAGCATAAACCACAGCTCTGCTTTATTTTGAGGCAGGCTGTAGAAATATCCGGTTGCATCAGTCGATGCAAACGCATTCACACCGGAGGCCCCTTCCCGCTCAATAATCTGAGTAAATTCGTTATTCACAACAAACTCACCTGCTCTGTCCTGCAGCTCCTGAAATGCCGCCCAAAGTTCATCCAGTTTCTCTTCGTCAGTCTCAAACTTATTGTACTCTCTTAACCAGGCGCTATAGGCATCATCCATCTGTTCGATGTACTTAAGCTCCTGTTCGTAGTTAGTAGTCCCTATGGTTTTACTGCCTTTGAACACCATGTGCTCAAAAATGTGTGCAATCCCGGTTCGTCCAACCGGCTCATTTGCTGATCCTACATCAACAAGGGTAAAAAAGTGGGCAACCGGTGCCACATTGCGCTCCACAATAATAAAGTGAAGTCCATTATCCAGAGTAAACTCTGTTACGTTCTCTTCGAAGGTTTCAAGGTTTTGAGAAAATAGTGATGAAGGCAGAATTAGAAAAACTGCTATCAATATTCCCCAAACGGTAGTCGCTCTTTTTGGCATAGTATTTTATGGTTTGGTTAGGTATAGTCACATTCAACTTACTACGGAAGGAAGTGTAAAAAGATTCGGCTCTCTCCGGAAAAGATGAATATTGCGTCTGCCTGAAAATATGCAACGCTGTGCAATTAGATTCAAGAATCGGGAAAAATTTTAATGCACTGCGGGTATCTCTCTCAAAATTCAGCCACCCTAAAAGTATCAAGGAGGTGTACAAACCATTCAGCCCTCATTAAATTGAGAAACCAATTATTTAAACGTTGCCAAATCCCTCAATAAGGTTCAATGCTTTATTGAAACGTGATGATTTATTCTTGTCTGCATTCCATTTTGAAGAGAAAAAGATGAAATCAATCAGACTTTACTTTCGCGCTTCTGCATGGAACAGATATCGAATCTTCATCCTGTTTTTGGTGCTTTTGTTCACCTGCTTCTACTTTTTTTACCAGGCAAATGTCTCCGGACTTCTTGCAGTCTATTTTTTATTGCTGGCCATTACAGGAAATGGGTGCCTGGCCGGGAAGTGTTCTGTTGATCAACGAATGGAAAACCAAATCTGATAAGTAACTACTGATGTGTCAACGGTGAGCTATCCTAAGAGTCATCGGATGAGTCATCCATAAATCATATATTGATCCAGCATGACTAGATTTTTTGAAAAACTCACCCCGAAAGCCTTCGGGGCTATCCGACATTTTATCGATGACACTGCACTACTGAATGTCGTTACTTTTTTTGTGAGGCAGAGCGTTTAACCCCTTGTTTAAAGAGATTCATATCCGATCTTCTATTCGCCGGCTTTCGGGTGTACTTATCCAGCCAGCGCATATCCAGAACATATTTCAACATGGCATACATCCTTCCTTTCAGCACCCATTGGTTCATGATGTAAAAAGCAGAATCGGGTCCGTTTGATAAAATCAGCGGATTTGCGAAGTAGGGTTTATAATCGGTGAGCGATCCGCCGAGAATAGCCGCTTTGATGTTTTCCCTGAGCACAATTCCCTGTTTCACTGCATGTACGCCAATCTGCTGATAATCTTTTCCATTTACATCGGCCATGTCACCTGCCGCAAAAACTGTGGGATTTCCCCGGACCCGGAGCGATTCTTCAGTGAGTATGCGGGCTTGTGCTCCGGTTTTAAAATTGTGATTTATTGAAACAGATTCCGGACGATTACCTACCGCAAGAATGATTTCATCGAACGTAGAGATAAAGTTGGGGGAACCCTCTTTCCCGGTAATAACTTCGACACCCCGTTTTTGTAATATGGATGTAACTTTTTTCGACAGTTTATCGGGGAAAGATGAAAGAAGTCGATCGTTTTTATCCATAATCGTAATTTCCGGCCGGTCCATCAGGGCAGGGTGCGATATGTTCAGGGCTAGTTCTGAGCCGGCAGCCCCTCCCCCGATAATGAGGAGATTTCGCACCGCCCCGGACACTATCTTTTCCCTGAGATTCAACAGCTTCGACATCGGTTTTACTGGCGAAATATTCTCCCCATCAATAACCGGCCTGGTTGATGCTCCCACGTTTAAAAGGAGATAATCATAAGAAATTGTACTTCCGCTTGACGTGGTTACCTTTTTCTCTTTTTCATCAACAGATACAACTCTGCCGGCGCTAAATGGCACATCATATCGTTCACAGAGGTCTTCCAAGCCGATGGCGGTTTGATTCCATTCATAAAAACCCGCCATATATTGTGGCAGTGCACCGGAGTAGATCAGGTACGGTTTTGCCGATATCAGCCTGATACGGATATTGTGCTCTTTCCACTTTCTCCCCATTTTGATAACCGGCAACGAGGCGTGGCCTCCGCCAACAATCAGTACGGTTTTAAAAGCAGACGAGTTCGTTTCAGAATGTGAAATATCTCACCCCTTCTCTCTTCATATATTCTGCAACTTCCGGCGGAGCAGCTACTCCAATACCTTCGGTCAGATTTTCTTCTGTATAGTCTCTGTTTGGCAAGAAAATTCCGCAAACTTCCACAGTCACACCTCGGTTGATTAATCCGTTCAGCAGCTGCTTTGGGGAGCGATCGGCGGGAGCAAATTCAGGAGATTCAGCCCCTCTGATCGCCAGCTCTCCGGCTTCACTGCAGAGGAGAACCCGGACAGGTACATCCTGGTTGGCGGATTGAGTCGCGAGAACCATTGCCATCATTTGTGTTTCAGCATCACCGGACGTCAGTACTACAAAAAGATCTTCTGATAAATTATCATTATTGGATAGCACAGTCATAGGCGCGAATATGAGTAGTAGCAGAGTAATTAATTTCATAATAGGTATAAGTAAATGTTAGGGTTTAAAAACAGGTGCAAATTCTTTAAGCGGCATTTCGGTTGATGATGGATCGTTTTGATCCCTTTCAAGCGTCATTTCGTAAATTACTTTATCGCTTCTGTAAAATCGCTTCTGATAGTAAACGGCTTTTCCGCCAATCGTAAACGATGTTCTGTCGATCGTTAGCAACGGTGAATTTTTCGGGACTTTCAGATCGGACGCGAGCTGATCATCAGCGATATTGGCCGACATCCGGTAGCATCCACGAACAATGGGAATATCGTAGTTATCTTCGAGCTGACGGTAGATGGTGGTCTTTTCCAGTTTCTCTTTATCCAACAGTTGTCCATACAGAATGGGCAGCCAGGTACTGTCGAACGCCACCGGTTCATCGTTGCCCAGCCGCAGTCGGTCGATTTGTATCACTTTAGTGCCCTCTTCGATATCCAGAATGCCGGAAAGCCAGTACGGTGCTTCCACTGTGATAAAATCACGAACTTCGGATGATGCTTTCAGTCCTGCCTTCGCCATATCTTCATTGAAATCGGTCAGGCGAACCAGATTATGAGGCGCCCGCTCATCGCTGACAAAAGAGCCAAGCCCCTGGCACCGATAAATTATGGATTCGCTTTCCAGCGATTGAAGGGCTCTCCGAATCGTAACCCGGCTCACATCAAACTTTTTTGCCAATTCATTTTCAGAAGGGAGTTTTTCATCCGGCTTAAACTCGCCTGTCTCAATCTGGCTTCGAAGCCAGTTGGTGATTTGTACATGCCGGGGTGTGCCATCTTTTAATTTCATGAGCCTGTATAAATCGAAAAAAACAGTGAAAAATTTATCTTACAACTAATTTAGAAAAACCTGATTTAATTATCAATACTTGTATTAACATGTTTGTACTATAGCTGTTCAAAATTATTTTGAAGCTGGCAAAATCATCAGCTGGAAGTCTACAAACACGCATTGTTAACAATATTTAAAATCAAACCCCACCGATCTCTCGGCCGAGGCTCGCTGATTTAGTT
>CAZXYQ010000133.1:0-7074 GCA_964644975.1 uncultured Rhodohalobacter sp. | reverse complement strand
CGGCTTTTCAGGAAAATGGCGAGATCACCCTCTTCGGCCTGCATCCCCATGTACTTTGTGTCGGCGGACTTCTCTTTCCACGGCTCTTCAATATCCTGCGATGGAATTGGGTAGCCCGGGCCGGTTTTAATAATGTATCCGCTCTGTATCTCCTCTTTCTCTTTCACCGTGGCAGGTAGCACCAGTCCACTCTTAGTGTGGGTCTCCATCTCGCGCGGTTTGATGAGGACACGGTCCCCGATAATGATAAATTTGTCAACAGAGTTCAGATATTCCTGGATCATGAAAAACGATCTTTAAAATGTTTACAGCTTGAGAGTGAATAAGAAAGATAGCAAGTAATTGGCAGTTCTTTAACCGTCAATCTGCAGGTTACCGTTCAGACCATCTGTTACAACCTATATTTAATATTATGAATCCTGAAAACTATCCTCCGATTTCATCTCCGCAAGAGATACCCGGCCGATTTATGGAAGCATGGAATGAGCGAAATCCCGATAAATTAGCGGCACTATTTGATGAAGACGCCACCTTTGTAAACGTGGTGACCTGAGTTCGATTAAAACTAATGGTGAAATAAGTCCAAAAAGGGCGTCATCTCGCACTTGATGCGTGATCTGCTGTCCATGACAAAGGCAGGAGATGCCGGATCTAAGTCCGGCATGACATAATTGTTGACGAATTAACTTTGATAACGCCCTTTTTGGACTGATTTTAGTGGTATTTAATAAATTTAAGAATCGAACTCAGGTTGGTGGGAATCTGGTGGCACAACCGGAAAGAGATTTACAAAGTGCACGAATATGGCCTGAGGGTGATTTTTAAAGACTCCTCACTGAAAGCCGGAAAGATGAAAGTGAAATACCTGTCTGATACAATCGCCGTAGTTCATGCGCGAATGATTCTGCGAAACCAGACCGCTGTTGATGATGACACAAATCCAGACACCAGGCAAACTAATTTCACTTTTACAGCCCACAAAAAAAGCAAACTCATGGAGTTGCGCATCGGCTCACAACACCGATATTGTTCCCGGCAAGGAGACGCACATAATCAGAGATGGCAAGATTAAAGCGGTGGATTATAGAAATTCAGATAAGAGATGAAAGATGATAGGGAACTGATGAACCCCTCCTGCGTTTATTAAATTCGCCATCTACTACGATGAAGGAACCAGGTTTGATTTTATGAAATAGTTCAAGCCACTTTCTAAAATGTTGTTCCCCCGCTGGACTCACTAACGTTTATTACCATATTCGAATGGCATAAAAACATCATACTTTCTTCATTTACAGACTATGCAATCCATGGGTTGATTTCAGATTTACTCAGAATCTGGAATTTCAATCCTTCCATAGTAGACAAAAATTTATCATGGTACTCAGCTATTCGATCCTTCCGCTCTTGCATCTCCTCCTCTGAAAGCTTGTGTAAAGAATCTAACTCCATATCAGTATCATAATCTACAATTACCCGAATAAATTCTACTTCATCTATTCGCTCAAAAAGCTCTTCATCGTAATGCCCCAAATCCAATGCATCATCTGTGCTGAACAAATTACATCCGGAACAAATTAACAGTATCAGTAAAAACGAGATTGAAAGTTTCATTTTAGGTTCATCTGTTCATCTGTTCGTCGGTTTTCTGTTTTCTGCTTATTAAAACTTGCCCCCTAATTCACCAATCAACGAATTCCCTAATTTACTACTTAACCAAAACCATCTGCCTTGTCTGTACAAACTCCCCGGCAGTGATGCGGTAGATGTACACTCCGCTGGAGAGGCCGGAGGCATCAAAACTAACATGGTGCCAACCGGCAGGTTTTTGTTCGTTTACGAGGGTGGCTACGCGCTGGCCGAGCATGTTGTAGACCTCAAGCCTTACTTTACTGTTGGCCGGTAACTCGAAATCGATAACGGTTGACGGGTTAAATGGGTTGGGGTAGTTTTGATTGAGTTTATAGTTCTCCGGATGCTCGTATTCAGCGAGCGTGCTTGTAGTCATTCCTGTCGCAAACGCAAATTCGCTGAAGCCATCGAGCGTTACAATAAGCTCATCGGCTTCTGCGTCGTACTCAGTTTCCAGCGCCTCAAAAGTGCCGGAACCGTCTTCTGCACGTCGGTAGATGGTGGTGTTCTCGGGATCGTCGATCTCCAGTTCAGCCACACTGATCCGCATTATGGCTTCGTCGAAGCTCAGCTCATCATCGGCCTCGATCACGAGGCGCTGGCCGGCGATCTCCAGCTCTTCGTCGATCCCATCCGTATTGTCCGGAACGGAATTGTAACGGCTGATAGTCACCTCTCCCTCTCCTTCAATACCGAAGAACGTGATCGTTGCACCGGTTTCCCCGAAGCTCACCGGATTGCCATCGTCGTCCGCGGTAAGTGTATTGCTTATTGCGGCGACCGGAGATTCTTCAGCCGGGCAGGTACCCCATACAGGTTTATTTTCCTCTGTCAAAGGGCTGTTGAAAGTGAAGTTATTCGGTTCTGACGGGATGTTTTCTACACACCATGAGCTGATGTTCTGATTAAATGCACTTGCCTCATAAAACATCCCTGACATATCTTCGACGGCAGAGACATCCCAGCTGCCGATGGGCTGGTTAAAAACGCTATTGAATGCAAACATAGATCGCATAGTCGTAACCGAAGAAACATCCCAGTCTTCTATATCCTGAATGAAGGCTTCTGCCCCATTAAACATTGAAAACATATCCGTGACGCGAGAGACATTCCAGTTTCCGATCGGCTGATTAAAGCTGATTGCACCACTAAACATATGTTGCATATTTCTGGCATTGGAGACATCCCAGCTGCTGATGTCCTGGTTAAAGATGCTTGCAGATGCAAACATCGACCCCATATGCCAAACGGAAGAGACATCCCAGTTCCCGATCGGTTGATTAAAATTTCTTGCATTCCGAAACATCAAATTCATAGTCCTAACCGAAGAGACATTCCAGCCGCTGATGTCCTGATCAAAGTTGTGTGCACCATCAAACATCGAGGTCATGGAAGTTACTGAAGAGACATCCCAACTGCCCAAATCTCCATTAAAGGAGCTTGCACCACTAAACATCTGTCCCATATCTGTGACAGAGGAGACATCCCAGCTGCTAAGATCTCCGTTAAACGAGCTTGCACCACTAAACATCTCTTTCATATTTGAAACCGAAGAGACATCCCAACTGCTGAGATCTCCGTCAAAGGAACTTGCCTGACGAAACATCTCTGACATATTTGTTACAGAGGAGACATCCCAGCTGCTGATGTCATCATTGAAATTGGCGTTGAATACAAACAATCTATTCATATCCACGATACCAGAGGTACACGTGGTCGCAGCGTTTCCGGCGGTAATCTGATCTGCAGTGCGCCTGGTGTAGGTCACGCTATTTACCTCACCGGTATCACCGACCTGGGCATTTTCACATTTTACGGTCACTCCATTATCGTCCAGATTGAAATCCTGGGCTGTTAATGAAGTAGCAAACAAAGATATAAGGAGGGAGCTGAAAATTATTTTTTTCATGGCAGGTTAGTTTTGGTTTGTTTTTACGGACGGCTCTCAACAGGCCGTATATGTAAGGCAGGAGAAAGTAAAACAAACCAGATAATACTGCCCTCTCTGTTTTGTAATCCTTGATAATTGCTCTCTCCGGCCTCTCTGCTGTTTGTATGATTAAGCCGGCTTACAGAAATATTATAATTAATTTACTCCTAATTTTGCAACTATTAGATTATCATAGGTTTGTGAATGAAACGATTTTCTTTTTGAGGTTCTGAGAAAACAGGTTTTAAATATCAGTGTAGAAGCACTTTCGTTTTTTTTTAATTTCTGGTCAGTCTCCTACCGGCTCAGTTAAATTGGCAAAACTTTTTAATAAACTAGCCACCTTTTGATCGCCGTGGATATCTTTTGGATCAACCGTGAAAGGACTTCTGGCTCATCACTATTTTATCATTTCTTGGTTCGTCTGTTCGTCAGTTCGTCGGTTTAAAAGAATCATTTCACCAAAACCATCTGCCTTGTCTGTACAAACTCTCCGGTGATTAACCGATACAGGTAAACCCCGCTGGCCAATCTCGAAGCATCAAATTCAACCTGATAAGTTCCAGCTGATTGCCGGCTGTCAACCAATGTTGCCACTTCCCTGCCCAGCATATCATATACCTTTAAAGAAACATCACCGCTAACCGGTATCTGATAACTGATAACCGTCATGGGATTGAAGGGATTGGGAAAGTTTTGCTTGAGTTCAAAACCGGTTGGCCGGGTATTGGTCTCATCAGAAATAGACGTAGATAGCCGACTCCAGGTAGTATAATTGGCCGCCGGAAGATTGCCTGCTTCACTGAATGATCCCCCTATATGCAGCAAATCACCATCGGAATATAGTCTTGCCGGGCTATTGATACCGCTGCCCAGTGATTGCCATTCAGAACCATTCCATCTGGCCAATCCATTGGTGATAGTATTACCGCTACGGCTGAAGTTTCCACTTGCGTACAATTCATCCTCGTGTATTTCAAGTGATCCCACTCCAGAATCAAAACCGTTGCCAATAGGTGCCCAGCTTTCTCCGTCCCACCTTGCAATATTTGGAACAGATGTATCTCCGCTATGTGTGAAAATTCCTCCCGCCACCAGATCGCCATTGTAGACGATAAGATCAAGTACACTATCGTTTAAACCTCCACCGACAGGCGAAAAAGTATCGCCGTTCCATCGTCCAACATTCTGAGCCCCGGAGGATTCATCAATCATTAATCTACCACCGACAATAAGCTCATCATTGTAAATTGCCAATGCTCTTGGCGTCCATAAAAAGTCTCCGGGATCTTCAATAAGTAATGACCACTCTTCTCCATCCCAAACTGCAAAATGGTTTCTAAAATTTGAAAAAAAGCTCGTTCCGGCAGCAATCAATTTACCTTCAAATTCAATCAATGCATTTATATTTCCAGAAAGACCATCACCTAACGGTTCCCATTCTGAGCCATTCCAGCGAGCAATATTTATATTTAGATTGCTTTGGGAATAATTTCCGGCTGCGATCAGATCACCATTAAACTGCGTGATCACATTAATTTCTTCCTCAAACCCATCGCCCATTCTCTCCCATTCAGTCCCTGTAAATCTTACGACATTATTCACTACTTCAGAACCGGCATACTTAAAATCACCACCTAAAATAATATCGCCCTCATAGCTCATCATTGAATGAACGGCTCCTAAAGGTGCAAAATTCAGGGAAGGATCAGTTTTAGGGGATAAAAGCTCATCTTCAAAAAAAGCAACATTATAGATTCCGGATTCGAAAGTATGGAATGATCCACCCATTATTAATCTTTCACCATCTGCAAAAATTGAATTTATATCTCTGACAGATTCCAGCTCTTGCAAAATATTTTGCTTCTTAGTCCATGAGGAGTTTTCATAGAATGACAGATACTGGTCGAAATTTTGATCCGGTCCAAGATTACTCCCGGCCGTTACAAGTCTGTTTTTATAATCGGTCATTGACTGCACCAATTTTCCGTCGAACCTGTCCCCAAGCTGTATCCAGCCTGTGCCGGTCCACATCATTATATCGGTATGTCTTCCTTGCTCACTAAGTGGATCGAGGTAGAATCCTGAAAGGATCAGATTTCCTTCGTACGTGGTAAGAGAACTAACCAGGTTAAAGTTACTTCCAATGCGAGAGAACCCTTCAGCCAATGGCTGCCAACTTGTTCCATCCCATCGGGCAACACTATTGGCAGAGTTTGAACCGGCCTGGGAAAATTCTCCTCCTGCTATTAAATAGTCGTCGTGCACCTCCAGCGCCCAAATAACAGAAGACCCCGAGTCGAATTGAATCCCACTATCTAAAGCCTCCCAGTCTGAACCATTCCATTTCGCAATATTATTAACCGATGTATCACCATTGTTCAAAAACCCTCCTGCTGCAATAATCTCTCCTCCATAATCTGCGAGGTCTAATATTCCGTCGTCAAAAGCATTACCAAGAGATTGCCAGCTGCTTCCATCCCACCGAGCTACAGTCGTTGCCCTGCCTTCTTGATTTATGAGTCTGCCTGCGGCAATTAACGAACCATTTTGAACCAAAAGAGCATCAACAGATCTAAAAAAACTTGCTCCTATGGGTTCAAAGTGTTCGCCGTTCCATCGGGCTATATTGTTGAGATTCTCACCGCCATTATAATACCGGAATCTGCCGCCAATAATGATCTCGCCACCAAAAACCGCGACATCTTCCACAACTCCATCCAAACCTGCCCTGATAAACTGATCGGAAAAGTTGCCGTCATCATCAGAAATAAAACTATTTAACTGTGCATCACTTACCTGAGAAAAATTCACTTGTTGAATACTATGCCCTGGTAAATCGAGGCCGCGTTCCAGAAAATATTCCTCAGCCTGAATATTTTGACCTTGTAATGAGAATAGCTGCGGCAAAAAAATCAGTATAGAAACATAACACAGTATGCATTTTTTCATTTGATGAAATTTTTATTAACAAATTGAGAGATAGAAATTAAATCTTGATAAAGGCTATTTTTCAGTTGAATAGTCCGTTTTAAGCAGAAGAGTTGATCGATAACTGAAGCAATATCACAATATGTCAAGTTTGATGCTTTAAGATATACAGCAAACCTATATACATGATTATGTCCAACTTCATGGAGTTTATTATACCTGCCATTTCTTTTTTCTGCAAATTATAAAAGTGAGAAATCACAAGCCTATTACAAAACATTATCAACCGAGGTAATTCGATATAAACTCGGAAATTTTTTGGCCTATTCACCCACTTTAATATTCATCGGTTCGTCTGTTTGAACTAAGCGCCGGGAATTGATTTCATCTATTTATCCTTTTCCGTTACATTAACCTGAACTATCCTCCGCCACGCTCAATCTAAACTCCACTTTTTCTGAATTTATGAAATCACGTCTTATACTCCCGCTGTTTGCTCTCATCTCACTCCTGATATTCGCCGACATTCTTCACGCTCAAATTGACCGCGAGGTCGGCGAATCGTTTGCCACCCGGTCCGAAGT
>CAZXYQ010000132.1:0-7158 GCA_964644975.1 uncultured Rhodohalobacter sp. | reverse complement strand
CTTGCGAACGGGCCGACTGAAGCGGATGTCCGCCATTTTCACTTAAAAAATGAAAGTCCTGAAGCAGTGCACCCGCATAAAATGTGTCTGATAGAGGGCCCGGATTCTGAACTTTGGAATCGGCTTCGTTCCATTCGGCTCTGAGTGGATCTTCAAAATAGTAGATCGCCCCGAGATCTGTAACTGAAAAACTGAGCCTGAGCGACTTTTCGGTGGGTTCATCCCCCCTACGGATCAAAGACAAGTCATCTCCAAAGGTAAAAATGTAGGTGATGCCGAGGTCGATGGCGCCGCCAATACCGGTGGGAGAGGAGAGCTCCGACAGGCGGCTGATTGCGGCCTGATTTGTGAAAGGTTCATTTCTGGTTAGTAACCGCTCGGCCGGTTCAGTAAAAGCACCCGTGCTTTCGAAACTGTAAAAAACATCATTTATCCATGGATTGTCGCCTTCACGCGAGTATGTATTTGAATATCTGCTGGAAAATGACGACCCCGAGACGACTACCTTTGGGGCTATCCCGATGATGAACTTGGAAATTCTTGGAAATAGTCCGCTAAGAAAACCAAAGGATTCACTATACCCGAACGAGAGTTCATGAAGCGTTTGAAAATCGTGGCTCAGTGAGCGGTTAATCTGTTCAACCGATCCGGATTCGGATATGAAATTATCATAAAAACCGCGCCCGACGGTAAACCGGCTTCCCTGGCGAGTTCGTGCTGCGATAGCATAGCTGCGTTCTTCACTAAACCATTTTACGCCCAGCCAATTGATTGTAGTTGTGGATGTAAACTGTCTGCTTGTCCGCCCATTGGAGAAATGGCGTGAAAGCAACGACTCCCTTTCTTCATGGCCGAGGGCAAACCTTGTAGCGGATGGAGTTTGCATCAGTCCGCTGTATGTGTTGAAACGATCACCCCAGTCTGTTATCCTTAATGGCGTGTCGATATAGGCACCGCTTTCCGCAAATGAAAACTGAAGCCTGTAGCTTTTTTCGCGAAGCTGCAAATTTGCCGGATTGATAAAGAGGGCTTCATAATCATTGATATATGATGTACCTCCTCCCCCCAAACCCATGCTCACGGGATTGTATGAAATCTGTGCCAGCGCCTTTAAAGGAAGCAGGCTAAACAATGCAACTACTAAGAATATGATCTGTTTTTTCAATGAAATCTTTTGAACTGCTTTTTTGAGCGGCAGTTTGATAACTAGCCTATGCACTGAAATGTTTCACTACTGAGAAAAAAAATTATACTGTCTTGTAATTATTCGAGCTATTGGGTCGATTTAAACCTAAAGTACATCATTGGATATAGCATCCGTCAGTATGATCTGTTTGAGAAATGAAGATCGCTAATAAATATTCGTTTCTTTAGATACTCATAACACCTTCAAACGGGCTGCACGCAACATGAGTGTTTTTTGTCCTCTCTGCTTGAAAAATACAACAACTTTAGAATCTTTTCCCGATCCTTGCCGCTGCAGAATTTTACCGGGACCGAATGTAGGGTGCATTACCGTAGTGCCGGCCTGGTAGGGATCATCGTCGTAGGTGGTCTCAAAATCGAGCCCGCTGTTAGACGGTTTTTTGGTTTGCTTTGGTTTTTTCCAGTCATACTCAACTTCGGCGAAGCTGCCCGATTCTGCTCCTCCGTTATCAAAGCGATCTCTGTTTTGCTTGATTGTTGCACCGGTCTCCGTACGAACGACTCCCGGGTCCACCTCGTCTAGAAAGCGAGATCGCATCTGTCTGTTCTCTTCACCAAACCGGTAGCGCATTTTCGCATGGCTGAAAAAGAGCTGTTCCTCAGCGCGGGTTATAGCTACGTAAAAAAGCCGGCGTTCCTCCTCAAAGTCGGCTTCTTCGCCGTCTCGTCCGCCCATAGGGAAGAGATTCTCTTCGAGGCCCACAATAAACACAACCGGAAACTCAAGGCCTTTGGAGCCGTGAACGGTCATCATGGTTACCGCGGGTTTATCTTCGTCATACTTATCCGAATCGGTTATCAGGCTTATTTCCTGCAGAAAAGAGCTAAGAGTAGGCTTTTTATTGTGCTGCTCGTAGTAAGATATTGCGTTTTGGAGTTCCAGTATATTATCCCTGCGGGTGAGTGCCTGGGCGCTGTTCTCTTCAATCAGCGCTTTAATATAGCCACTCGCCTCAAGCATCTTCTTCGTTGTATTTAGCAGCGATGCCCCTCCTTCAAGTTCTCCGCGCAGGTTGTGAACCATCGCCACAAACTTTTCTATTTTGGAGATTGCAGGCTTATAGAGATTTGAACCCTCAACGTTCTGAATAATTGACCAGACAGATTTTTTCTGATCACGTGATTTTTTCAGAAGGTCGTTTAGCGTTTTTTTACCAATACCCCGGCTGGGCTCGTTAATAATCCGAAGCAGCGCCTGTTCATCTTCCGGGTTGACCAAAAGTGTAAGGTACGCAATCACATCCTTGATCTCTTTTCGCTGGTAAAAGGATAAGCCGCCAACCAACTGATAGGCAATTCCTTTTCGCCGGAACGCCTCCTCAAAAACCCTGCTCTGATAGTTTGTGCGATAAAGTATTGCAAAATCGTTGTTTGAATGGCCATCCCGCATCTTTAGATTTTGTATGTGCTGAATGACCCTGTTGGCCTCATCCCGTTCATCAAAATTTTCGAGTACGGTTATGGGATGTCCCTCATCGTTTTCAGTCCAGAGCGTTTTTTCGAGCTGCTTATTATTGTTTTTAATGATAGAATCGGCACACTGCAAAATATGTTTTGTTGACCGGTAGTTCTGCTCAAGGGGAACCTGTTCTGCTTTATTGTAATCGCTTTTAAAATTCAGAATGTTGGAGATATCGGCGCCGCGAAATGAATAGATACTCTGGGCATCATCGCCTACTACACAGATGTTTTGATACTTCTGAGACAGTAATTTGGTCATTTTATACTGGGCATGATTCGTATCCTGGTACTCATCAATCAAAATGTATTTGAATCGGTCCTGATACTTTTCGAGCACGTCGGGATGCTCTTCAAAAAGCTCAATTGGTTTGATGAGCAGATCATCAAAATCCATCGCGTTAGCCTGACGCAGGCGTACATCGTAAATTTCAAACACTCTTGCAGTGATATCGTCCAGCGTACTTTGTACGAACCGGGTTTTATAGGCGTTTGGTGAGATAAGCTGATTTTTTGCATCACTGATCTTTCTCTGGATGGTTCGCGGGCGAATCTCGCGCGGATCGTAGTTCAGCTCACCCAAAATAAGTTTTATCGCTGATTCGGAATCAGATGTATCGTAGATAGAGAAATTGGAATCAAACCCAATTTTTTCGGCCTCGAAACGAAGAATTTTTGAAAAAATAGAGTGAAAAGTCCCCATCCAGAGTTTCTTGGCCCTGTCGCCGATGAGTGATTTAATTCTATTTTGCATCTCCCGTGCGGCTTTGTTGGTAAACGTAAGCGCCAGAATTTCTTGTGGCACCGCTTTGTGCTGCTGCAGCAGGTAGGCAATTCGAAACGTGAGAACCCGCGTTTTACCGCTGCCGGCACCGGCAATAATTAAAAGAGGGCCGCTAGTGTGGGTAACAGCTTTTTTTTGCTGCTTGTTTAAACCTTTAAGAAAATCTGCGGGTGATGAAGGTTGGGAGTTTTGATCTGGCTGGAGGGTAAACTGTTTCATTAAGACGGATATAGGTATGCTATTTCACACTTTTGTTTATTCCGGATTTCTAATAAAGCTTTATTTTAAATTCCTGACGTATTAAGCAGGTTTTATTTTAAAAAAAAAAGATCATAAAAATTTCGAATTAGCTTTCAAAGTTACAAATTTATCCAACAACCTACGGAAGGAGTTTGCAGAAAAAGATAACGTGTCAAAACGGAAGTTGTCTATCAGTACACTCTGTCTAAATGTGTCATGAGGGAGTTTGCCCAATCAGGGTAATTTGTAAATCCATGAGGTTATTACCGGTGGGGCCGGGTTTGAGATGACTTCCGGCTTCATCAAAAAAGTGGTAGCTGTCATTTTCTCTCAAAAAATCCTCGGGGTTCATGCCGTCTTCTTTGGCTTTTCTATACGTCTTCTCGGTAATAATAGCTCCAGCAGCGTCTGTTGGGCCATCTATTCCGTCGGTACCGGCGCTTAGAAAGGCAATAGGCGATTTGAAAGACTGCAGTCTGATCGCCATTCGCAGTGCCAGCTCCTGATTGCGACCGCCAAGACCGCTTCCGGTCACTTTAACGGTTGGTTCTCCGTATGTTATGAGTGCGGAGGATGCACCGGATTCATGTAAATTGTCGTTTATCAATTCCATTAAATGAGTTTCAAATTTTTCAATTGGTCCCGACCAAACGCTATTAATCAGCTTAGTTTCGTAACCGAACGATTTGGCTATCTGTGCGGCTTTTTCAGCCAGTTGGGATGCTGAAGAGATGATATAGGAGTAGTGATTCTCGAACTCTTTTGTTGTTCTGTAGTCTTTATCCCTAATTTCAGAATCCATTTCAACGGCAAGAAGCTGACGTGCCACATGAGGTATTTTTTGATAAAGGCCATATTTCTTTAAAATCTGAAATGCTTCCGTCGCTGAAATGGTCTGAGCTACAGACGGGCCACTGCCAATCATACCCGGATCATCATCTGTGATATCAGATATCATCAAATCAACCAGTGTGGTATGGTTGAGCCATTTTAAAATTTGACCGCCTTTCACAGATGAAAAAACCTTGCGAACCGTGTTGACCTCGTGGATTGTGGCACCGGATTCAATCAATAAAGTGTAGAGTTTCTGAATGTCTTCCACCTCCAGATCACCGGCGGGGACACAAAAAAGCGACGAAGCTCCGCCCGATACAAGGTTCAGCACAAAGGCATTCTCCGGAATTGATTTCATGAATGACACCAGTTCTAACGATGATGAGAGACTATCAATATCGGGCAGGGGATGTGCCCCTTTAAAAACCTGGAATCTGTTTTTTACGTTGCTGCTGTCGGGTGCAATGACGATCCCATCCGTTACTCTGTTTCCTAAGATGGACTCTACAGCAGCGGCCATGGGTGCTGATGCTTTGCCGAACCCAATCAGGTAGATCGGCCGGTTCTCGGGGAGAGAAAAAGTTCTGTCACGAATGGTTAGTTCGTTCTCATCCGGATTCCAGTGGACTACATCCGGAATGATAGCTCCCGGGGATACATGTTCTAATGTTTTAGAAAATATATATTGTGCTTGTTTAGATAAACTCATGGGAGATAGTTGATTTCAGTTATTTTTATCAACAATATTGGGCGACATTACATTCAAACGTATATGCCGGCTGATCTAAATGAAAAATTGTTGGCGTTTCTTGGAGGAATCAAATGTTGTTTGATGAACGGACGCTAGTTAAGTTTCACCAAAATTAATTCAATGGCAATAGTTATATGACATCCATGAAAACGATTTTCTGCTCGGGCTGTACAAGAGGAATAGGACTTCAAATTTCAATAGCATGCCTTCAGCGCGGTTGGAGCGTAATAGGTACGGCAAGGGAGTCACCTTTTCCGAAATTGCTTACAGGCAATGAGCTTTTCCAGGGATTGCATATTGATTTCACAAATGACAAAACGCTGAAAGATCAGCTTCTGCCCGTTATTCAAAAACGAAAACCTGACGTGCTAATCAATAATGCCGGGATTTTTACGGACGCAGATTTCGCTACAGAGGATGAGAAATGGCTTTCTGTTTGGGATTTGACGATGCAGGTAAACCTTAAAGCCCCGGCTCTGATTAGTAAATGGTTTATAAATCATCATATTAGTTCAGCTACAAAAGGATCGATTGTGAACATTGCATCCCGTGCATCGTACCGCGGTGATACCCAGGAGTATGCCGCATATGCTGCATCAAAGGCGGGCCTGGTTGCCTTAACGAAAAGCATTGCGAGAGACTTTAGCCGCGAAGGGGTTGTTGCATATTCAGTTGCACCGGGTTTTATTGAAACGGATATGGCTAAAGATGCGGTTGAGTTGCTGGGTAAAGATCATATTACTGCGGGCGCGGCATTCGATGAAATCACTCAGCCCGAAGAAGTAGCTAAGCTGGTTCTGTTCCTGGCAGAAGGGGATGTTCCGCACGCTTCCGGCCAGACATTTCATATAAATGCCGGATCATATATGATTTGATTATTACGTTAATAAAAATTCTACTTATAATATTTCTTTACATTGTTGCACAATAGTTTAAGTGGTTATAAATAGAGTAATTTTAACTACAATTTAGTCTTAAAATCTATTGATAATTTTTAAAAGAGATTTTGCAATATGACCATTTTATACATTTTTCCGCATCCCGATGATGAGTCATTCGGACCGGCCCCGGCAATGAGTGCACAGCTTCGGCAAGGGCATAGTGTACACCTTCTGACTCTTACGAAAGGGGAAGCTACCAAGCAGCGCCATCGTCTCGGGGTTTCTAAAAAAGAGATGGGCGAGATTCGCTATAAAGAAATGCAGTGTGTTGAGAAAACGCTTGGACTGTCCGGAATGAAGGTACTTGATCTGCCAGATGGAGAGCTGAAGCATCTTGATCCTATAGAGATTGAAAATAGTATTGAACGCGAAATTCACAGCCTGAAACCGGATGTAATTATAACCTATGCGGTACATGGAATCAGCGGGTTTCACGATCATCTTGTAAGTCATGCGGTTGTAAAAAATCTCTATTGCAGAATGAAACGCAATGGTTCTGATTACCCAAAAAGGCTCGCATTTTTTACGCGTATGGGAGAAGTCGATACAAAAGGTAAATTTCGGCTGGAGGCTTCAAGTGATGATGAGATTGGCTTTATTGAACAGTGTAGCAGTGCCGATATGGATGCGTTTCACAGGGCGCTGGACTGCTACGAAACCTATCAGGAGATAATTGAGAAGAGCGGGGTGAAAGAGGTCACTACAAAGCAGGTTCCCTTCGAGATTTTTGGTGAAGATCTTGATGGAAGGCTCAACGGTATAACAGAAAAGCTGGAATGATCGTAGCTGCTCGACTGTCGATTGCTTTTTTCGACTGTCGAGTCCGTGCTGGGAGAAGGTTCTACACTTACGGTTTAAAGTTTGAAAACAGAGTGCAAAGGCGTTGATTATTCGTCGGGCGAAAAAGAGAATCGTCCGACGATGGATTCCGTTCTCGACTGTCG
>CAZXYQ010000131.1:0-7199 GCA_964644975.1 uncultured Rhodohalobacter sp. | reverse complement strand
ATAAGAAAGGTGCCGAAGCTAACATACGAGAAGCGACTTTTTAGGAGTTCTTCCAACAGGAAAATTCCTTCGTTTTTAACTTCAGAAAAAGACAACCAAACACACCACTTGGATAACTACCTTAAAAACTTATTAAAGATTCTATCAATACATACAATATTGAATGTTCTCACTTAACTTGGCAGATGAAAACTCCAAACAAGACCCATAAAAAAAGCCGAAAAAGAGAATCTCTTTCGGCTCAAATATCCCATCATTAAACCAGTCAACATATTTTAGGACGAGACAACAACTTTAATAAAGATATTATTGATATTAATAATGGTTATTAGTTGTCAAAAAATGACTTTGTTCAGCTTAAGTTCTATAAAGCCTCATTTATAAATTACTTAAGCAGTGTCATTCGGTTTGTGATAGCCTGTCCACCGGCTTCAATTCTGTAAATATATACACCGCTGGAAAATCCGGATGCATCCCAGCTAACCTGATAGCTTCCCGGTGCTCTGAACTCATCCACCAACACAGCCACTCTGCGTCCCAGCATATCGTATACCGCAAGCTGCACGTGTGAGTCCTGCGAAATCTCAAAATTTATCTGTGTGGTTGGATTGAATGGATTTGGATAGTTCTGAGACAGACTCAGCTCCCGGGGCGTCTCATTACCAACGGTGCCACTGTCACCTATCGATGTACTAACATCCTCGGTAACACAGCGAACGGCAAGGCCGGCTGTCTTGCCAACAGTATTTCGCCTCACACCCGCCTGGTTCGATCGGATGATGCGGCGAATGGCCTGATTAGCATTCTCAGGATTCTCAGTTGATGACCATATCATACCAACTTCACCCAATCCGGAAAAATCGCCATCACCTTGCCCAAATGCACCCCCGGGAAACCGTACCGATGTTCCACGCATTGAAAACCCGCTTGAGTTGGTTGCGATGGATGAATTTTGATCGTCCATGTTATCCCCCCGCCAGAAGTAATCTCCGCCGCCTCCGGTTGCCCGAAGAGCATTGCTTACCCCAGCATCTTCACCTCTCCAGAGGCCGCCCATTTCATCTAAATCCTCTGTCGACATACCTAAAGCTTCCTCAAGTTCCTTGATATCATCATCACCTGGCACTGCCCAGTCTGTCGGGCATAATCCCCTCTCATCATTTACAGCAAACCAGTTGTATAGTTTTCCTCTGTTGAAATTTTTCGGATGATCTTCACCTTCTTCAGGATTATCATGTATCGACCAGGCTCCTGTACTAAGATCGCCCCACTCACTATTATCGGTAACATGTGGAATAGGATCTCCATTACTGTATCTGTCTGTTCTCAGGTTTTCTGCCATCCAAACCTGATTACCAATGGTAACTGTACGATAAGTCACATCATTGTATTCTACTGTCCCTTCTACCCAATTCAAACTCCGTGCACCTTCATCGTGGTCTTCACCCGCAGGAATATCCTCAAGAGTGCGGGCTTGCAGTGCATTCGTGCCCTCAAATACAATACTTAACGTTCCCGAATCCACAGAATGCTCTAAAGTGTACTCTCCGCCCACATTTGTAACATCTGAATCAAGTTCAGTGGAGCCGTCAAATAGTTTCACTTCAACGCCCACAATCGGTTCATTGATATCAAATTCAGCATTCGGGTTCAGGTTTACGTTCTCCGTTTGGAATACACCCGTTACCTGCCAAGTTTGGGCAAACGCATCATTCGATATAACAGTAACCAACAATAAAAGTGCCAGAAATTGAATTGTAGCTTTCATATTCATAAATGATCTCCAATAGATTAGTTGATGTTAACGATAACAATATGATAACGTTAACAAATTAATTCCGGAAAATCAAAAAAAGAGTTCCTTTAAACTCTAAAAAACCGCTTTTATGACAGCAGTCACATTAGCACGAATATTGGTAGTTGATAGGAGTTATTACGCGGGTTTATGCAGGATATTTACAGCAATAGGCCAAAATAAAGATACCTTGCTTTTACTTAAGCAGAGTCATTCGGTTTATGATAGCCTGTCCACCGGCTTCAAGTCTGTAGATATAGACACCACTTGCAAATTCGGATGCATCCCAGCTAACGTGATAGCTTCCCGGTGCCCTGAATTCATCCGCCAACACAGCGACTCTGCGTCCCAGCATATCGTATACCGTAAGCTGGACAAGGGAGTCCTGCGAAATCTCAAAATTTATCTGTGTGATTGGGTTGAATGGATTTGGATAGTTCTGAGACAGGCTTAACTCCCGGGGCGTCTCATTACCAACGGAACCGCTCTCGCCTATCGATGTGCCAACATCTTCCTTAAAACAGCGGACGGCAAGGCCGGCTGTCTTGCCAACCGTATTTCGCCTCACACCCGCCTGGTTCGATCGTATAATGCGGCGAATGGCCTGATTAGCATTCTCAGGATTTTCAGTCGATGACCATATCATACCAACTTCACCCAATCCGGAAAAATCGCCGTCACCTTGCCCAAATGCACCTCCGGGAAATCGTACCGATGTTCCACGCATCGAAAACCCGCTTGAGTTGGTTGCTGCCGGTTCTTCAGTATTATCTTCTCTCCAAAAGAAATCTCCACCGCCTCCGGTTGATCGCATAGCATTGCTAACCTCAGCATCTTCACCTCTCCATGCACCGCCTAATTCATCTAAATCGGCTGACGACATACCTAAAGCTTCCTCAAGTTCTTTAATATCATCATCACTTGGAACCTGCCAGTCTGTGGGGCACAATCCCCTCTCATCAGCAGCAGCAAACCAGTTATATAAGAGTCTGCGATCCAACACTTTTGCGCTTTCCAGGTCATCGTTACCGTGAACAGCAAATGCCCCTGTACTCAAATTGCCCCAGTCAGCATTTCCCTGAACATTTGGAATCTCGTCTCCATTTGCATAGCGCGTGGTTCGCAAATTCTCTGCCATCCATATTTGATCGCCAACTTGTAGCGTCCTGTACACATTGCCATCAATGTCCTCCACTTCACCGGGCAACCAATCAAGGGAAATCGTTTCCAAATCTGCTGAACCGGTACCCGGAACTGAACCAATTACTTTTTCCTCGTGAGACTGGGATTCTTCTATCACTATAGAAAGTGAACCATCGATGTTATCATGCAGCAAAGAAAACTGCCCCTCAACGTTCGTTTTTGTTGATGCTATTTCAGCTCCACCATCAAACAGAAACACGCTCTTATTAACAACCGGTTCACCATCCTCATTTTGTAACATACCGGTTTTGATACCCTGATTTTCAAAATCCAATAATCCGGCAAATGCTCCAATATTGATGGACCCATTTTCCCAGTTTATAGAGTTTCCGTATAAATCAAATTCGGGATATGCAGGGATATCAGCAAAAATACCCTGACCTGCCATAGGAAACTCCGGTTGATCAAACACTATACCTGCGTTCATTGCGGGGCTGTCAGGCATCAAAATATAACTCTCAGAATCAGTACCACCCGCATTTACAAATAAAGGATTTTCAGTTACAGCATTAGGATCGGTATTTATGAAATCCTGCTCGATATCTCCATTATACAAATTATTCGACACGATAAAATCGTCGCCCTCTGTTATGTCTACAACGTATTCAATCTCCCCTATTGAACTGCCTGGGGCGGCCGTAACTATATTATTATACACATATGTATTATGTCCCCTAAAAAGTAAACCGGTATCTCTATTTTGGCTCAGGTAAATTGTATTATTATAAATGTAGTTTTGATCTGACCTGATTTCACTGTTTGGGCCGGCATAGTCAGAAACCCACATGGAACGGGCATTTGGGCGGAATCCATCATTTACACTTACATTATACCTATATACCGAATTGATGTTATCTCCCAGAATTTCAGCAAATCCGCCCTCGCTATCTTCACTATAATTAAATTGTACAAATACGTTTTCATTACTATGATCTATATGAATACTATAGGTATCGGCAGGGCCCCTTGCAGATATGACTCTGTTGAATTGCGCAATGATATTTCTACCCGCAAAGAACCATGCTCCGCTTCCTCTGTTGGTCATCCTTGGATCTATACCTGATCCCGGATATTCAAAAGTGTTCCCCTCCATAAGTAAATTGTATGACCTGCCCGGAGTAATTCCTGATCCCCCGGTGTGGTAGGTGTGGTTGTTCCTGAATATGATATCCTTATTCCTGTTTGTCATATCATTTCCAACTCCTTGCATTCCGCCACCATGCTGTGTCCAAATGCCAAACTTTCCTGTACGCGTAATAAAGCAATCTTCTACAATGATGTTTTTTATTTGCCTTAAATTATTTGGGTCGGTATTTCTTTCTGTGCGAAAATATATCCCTGCAACTTGCAAATCATCAAAATCGACCCCTTCTGTTGTAATAGCATACACATCCCTTACCGTCAGGTTGCGAAAGTGAAAGTGCTCCAATACCTCAGTACCATTATTATGGACATAGATACCATATCCCTGTTGCTGATCTTCTCCCTGCCGCATTTCCTGCCTGTCGTTGGTTACCTCTAAATCTTCTAGCTCTATAAAGGATTGGTTTCTGATTAAGATAGATGTGATGTAAGAACCTCCGGGAGTTGGAGCTGAATTGATGATTGGTTTAGGCCCCTCCTCATATTTTCCAAACACGATGGGTGCCTCTTTTGCCCCTGAACTATTTACCACTAACTGACCAATGAACTCATCACCGGCGCGGAACAAAATTCTGTCACCCGGCTCAAAAAATGAGCCGCTCACTTTTTCAAGTGTTTGCCAGGCTTGCCCGGGACTGGTACCGGAATTGGCATCATTACCTTCTGACGAACTCACATAAAATGTTGTACCGCTCAAAAACAGTGACAAAATTGTTATCAAAATCATTTTTCTTATTTTTTAGATGGAATCATTTATTCGAGGTTCGTAAAATAGATTAATGTTGCTTACAATATGGAGAGCTTACTGGGAATTTTACTTCTTATCCGTTATTGCATTTAAAATCATTGTAACTTGTAATGAACGTTTGGTAAATCCCTGAGTATTTCTGCAGCATATTCTGCTGTTATATCGCGCTGTTCATTCCCAAGCATTTCGTACCCAACACTGAACTTTTTTATTGTAGCAGACCGAAGCAGCGGCGGATAGAAATGCATGTGAAAATGCCATTCAGGGTGTGGCTTACCATCTGTTGGAGCAGGGTGAAATCCGGCTGAATAGGGAAAGGATATATTAAAGAGGTTGTCGTATTTAATCGTGATTTTTTTGATGATATCTGCCAGGCCTTCTTTTTCATCCGGTGTCATATCAGTGAAGCGGGCAAAAGGCCTTCGGCTGATCACCAGGGTTTCATAGGGCCAAAAAGCCCAAAAAGGAACCAGTACTACAAAATGATCATTTTGGGCTACAACACGCTCCTGTTTCTCCAGTTCAAGTTCCAGGTAATCTCCCAGCAGTGTGGAGCCATGTTTTTGATAGTAGGATTGCTGCTGCACCAGCTCTTTGGCCGGCTCTTCCGGGATCGATTCCTGCGCCCAGATCTGTCCGTGTGGATGGGGATTGCTGCATCCCATCATCTCCCCTTTGTTCTCAAAAATCTGCACATAGTTAATAAACGTCTTTGATCCCAGCTCCCGGTACTCATCCACCCACAGATCTACAACATTCCGTATTTGACCGGTTTCCATCTCTGGCAGCGTCAGATCGTGCCGCGGCGAGAAACAGATCACCCTGCAGATCCCCTTTTCGGTACGTGCCACCAGCAGGTCGTCCCTGTCAACACCGTCGACATCGATATCGGGTAACAGAGCACTGAAATCGTTATCGAAGGCAAATGTGGATTTGTAATACGGGTTTTCTGCATCCCCCGCCCTGGAGTTACCGGGACAGAGGTAACACTTTTCATCATACTCCGGCTTTTGATCCTTCACCTGCTCCTCCTGCTGACCTTGCCAGGGGCGTTGGGTTCGATGTGGAGAAACCTGGACCCATTCTCCCGTCAGGATATTGAGTCGTCGGTGTGGCCTGTCGTTGAATTTGATTTCCATAACAATAAAAGTTTGATTGTACCTTGGGTTCGAAATTTAATCATTCAGCTATCGGGTGTTGTTCGTAAACTTTTCACTGATTCAAAACTCTGACAGGTTTGTTAAGTTGATCCTGTCGGTGAGAGATTTGAATAAAGCTTTGAATAATACTATCCCCAGAGGTATCATTCCCCAGTTCGCTTCGCTCACGTCCCCCCTTCGAAGGAGGACTCTGTTATCTTAAAAACAGCATTGCCTGATTTTAGGTTAAATCTATTACTCATGATGAAGCGCTCTCCATTACGGAGGTTCCGCCTCCAATCTTTGCTACATAGAACTCCACCGGTTTTGCCAATTGATCCCGGTAATACTGCTCAATAGCCTTTTTGATCTCGCCGACTTCCCGTTCAACCACCAGATTGATGGTGCATCCACCGAATCCTCCCCCCATCATTCGGGAGCCCAGAACGTCATCAAGCTCCTCTGTTGCTTCGACGAGGGTATCCAGCTCTTTACAGCTCACCTCATACAGATCTCGCAGACCAGCATGCGAACCGTACATCCGTTTTCCAAATGCTTTGATATCGCCGTTTGAGAGATCATCACACGCCTGTAAAACTCGCCTATTTTCATCAAGAACGAACCGGCATCTACGATATATGATCTCAGGCATCTCCTCTTTGTGATGATCAAGCAGGTCAGAGCTTACATCTCTAAGATTCAGAATTTCGGGATTATACTTTTGTAAAATTTGAACCCCTTCCTCGCATTGCTCTCTGCGGATATTATACTCCGACGAGGCCAGTTCGCGACGCACTTTGGTATCGCAGAGCAGAATGGCTATGTCCTCTTTTTCAAAAGGGAATTCAGAGTATTCGAGAGTACGACAGTCGAGCCGAAGCACGCTTCCTTTTTTCCCGTGCAGGTTGGCAAACTGATCCATTATCCCACACTGCACATCCACAAATTGATTTTCTGCCTGCTGACCGATTTTCGCCATCTCCATCGTTGTAAGCTCGAGATCAAAAAGTGTATTCAGACCGGTCAGAATTCCACCTTCCAGTGCGGCTGAAGAAGAAAGCCCTGCCCCAATTGGAATATCACCTCCAAACAGGCAGTCAAAGCCCTCTATCAATTCCCCTTGTTTGGAGAGCTGATCCACCACACCCAGGATGTAATCAGGCCAGCCCAT
>CAZXYQ010000130.1:0-7261 GCA_964644975.1 uncultured Rhodohalobacter sp. | reverse complement strand
CTACGACCGATCGGTTAACAGCCGATTGCTCTGCCACTGAGCTACCGAGGAATGTGTATGTTATAGAGTCAACAAATGAACGTTCAGCATGTTTGAACGGATGCAAATATAAGGCGATGAATCGTCCTAAGTCAAGTAGTATCGGAAAAAAAAGTATCTTTTTTATGGATAAATAAAAAGCTGCCTAAACAGGCAGCTTTTAGTTGATTTAAAACCTTGGCAGATCAATTAAACGTCGCCACTGTTTTTCTTATCCTGAATTTCAAGCCTGATTTCCTGAGATACATTCTTAATCTCCTGAAGTGTTTTTCGGGCTCTGGTTCCGGCAGCTTTATTTCCTTTATCATAGAACTTTTCCATATCTGGTTCCAGCTCTGAAATTAAAGATCTTACTTGTTCAATTCTGCTCATATAGCTCCTTAGTTAGTTGAAGATTTCATTAATATTTTGTTGAGAAACAGCTCAAAACTATATAACGATGGTGTAAGGGTCAAATTAAAACCGCATTTATTTGAAACAGAAGGGTATTAAAGAGTAAGATTCCTTGATTATTGAAGTTTTTTCAATAAAGAAATGAAGTATTACAATAAACTCGTAGCTGTTTCAATGTTTGGGTAGTTTCCGAACTCAGATGTTGTAATCAAACGGCAGTCGGGTAAATCACTTTGGAACTCCCGTGGAATATTATTCTCTATAAATTCATTAGTGTCGTCGGTTTCTGAAAGTGAACCAGGCAGATCTTTTTTTAAAATATCATCTTCTTCACTACGGGTAAAAAGAAACATATCATCGATATCAAGCCCTTTTTTTAATGCAGCAGCGACATCAGAAAGTGATGAAAATACTGGCCGACCTAAATCAAGAGATTGTATTAATGTTGAAACAACCAAGGCCGGTTGTACGGGTAATTCATTAAATTTCTTATAGTCTACTTTGATGTTTTGATTGGATTGACTGATCATTTCTCTCTGGTACCCGTTTATACCAATTGCTGATACGCCATTATCAGCCAGTAAAGCAATGAGCCTGTGGTTGAGGTCTTTAACTGCCCTGATTTGAGCTTCTTCTCTCATCACACCGGTTTGCATGATTCGTTCCGTGTATGCACTGTCTGAGTGAAGTATCAGGCCTCTGTGCCGGTGTGACGCTATGGCTTTAGCGAAAGAGGTAAGAAACAGTCCATTGTCGAGATGGTCGTGGTCTAAAACGGCTAAATATTGAATGCTCATTATGTTAATTTACTTGATGAAAAAGCGTGTGGTAACAGGTCAACGGTGCGGTGTGTGGATTGTGTCTCGTCTCCGTGATGGAGCTCAATTTC
Source organism: uncultured Rhodohalobacter sp. (assembly GCA_964644975.1). GTDB lineage: Bacteria > Bacteroidota > Rhodothermia > Balneolales > Balneolaceae > SW132. The sequence goes on along the minus strand of CAZXYQ010000130.1, from coordinate 5,940 downwards.
TTTGTCCGGCATCCACTCCATAAGTACCTGCCGGCATGCACCGCAAGGACTGCTGAAATCTCCCTTTGGTGCTTTAACACTCAATTTATGGAATAGTGTAGCCCCGGCAGTAACCGCTCTGAATATTGCAAGTCGTTCAGCACAAAGGCCAAGTGCCCATGACTCTACTTCAACATTCACACCGGTCACAATGCCATGTTCAGTATAGAGCAGCGCCGATACCGGGAAATTTGAATGGATTGTTACAGCTGCTGGTATCAGATCTTCCAGTACTTTTTCGTCCCGTTCAGGTTCACTCTGGAAGGGAGAATAAAGATGATCACTTTCCGGTATCGTTGTGAGACGGCTCAGTTTAAATTGATCCATCCAATACTGTTCAAGTTCATTTGATGCCGTTTCAGCAAAAAAAGAGACAGGTTGATCACCATTTCCTAAACAGCTGCAAATAGCCCCATGAAGAGGAGATATTGTTAATGGAAAAGAAATATTTTCTACACGTACCCCCGGATAGTACATTCCGGACGAACCTTTTACTACGCACCAGTCTTTTGTAAAATCGGAGTATGGTGCGTATGCATTTTTATATAGCTGATTAATATTCATTCAGATTGTATGCTGTTCATAATAGCGTCGGCAATACTTGCCCTTATCCGGCCGATGCCTGATCCCAGGTTTCGGTCAGGGTACGTTCTGTTTGTCAATAGAATAATTGCAATGTCGTTATCGGGGTCAACCCAAAGGCTTGTGCCGGTGAAACCGGTATGACCAAACGAATTATTGCTTGTCAGCGATCCGGCAGTACTGAAACCTTCACTTTTGCGATCGTACCCGTAAGCCCGCTGATTAAGTGGCGACTGCTTTATTGTAAACTGCTCGATGATTTCTGGAGACAGATACTCACGACCGGCGTAAGTACCGCCGTTCAGAAGCATCTGAGAAAACATTGCGATATCCTTCACATTTGAAAACAAGCCTGCGTGCCCGGCTACACCATCCATGAAATAGGCCCTTTCGTCATGCACATCGGCCTGTACAGTACCGCGATTGTAAACGTCATCAATTTCAGTAGGAGGGATCCTCTGTGTCATCCAGCGGCCAACACCCCGTGGATTAAAATGTGTAGAGTACATTCCCATTGGCCGAAAGAATTTCGATCGAACAAATCGGTCTATGCGCTGCCCCGTTATCTCTTCGACAATCTCGGCAAGCAGTATAAATCCAAGATCGCTGTAGGTATATCGTTCTCCCGGGGCGGCTTCAAGGGGTTCGTTTTTAATAGCATCGAGAATCTCGCCTCTTGTTTTTAATTTATCTACATACACTTTAAATGCCGGAAGGCCCGACGTATGCAGAAGCATCTGCTCAATCGTGATGTCTCTTTTCTGATCCGTCTCAAATTCAGGAATGAAATCAGCCACAATATCATCAAGAGATAATCGCCCATCGTCAATAAGCTTCATGATAGCTGTGGTAGTGGAGATAACTTTAGTTAAAGAAGCAAGATCATATACATCTGTATCACTGACAGCTTTTGTCTTTGAATAGTCGTGGTATCCATAACCCTGGCTCCAGACCAGTGCACCATTTTTCATCACACCCACAACTCCGCCGGGAAACACCGAATCATTTATGGCTTGCTGCATAATCATATCCACATGTAATAGGGAATCTGTTCGTAGCCCAGCAGACTCGGGCATATCGTGGCGAAGAGCTGTATGGCTAAATTCAAGACCATCACCAATTTTGTAGAAGCCGGGTATCTCTGCCGTAAGTTTTCCGCCAATATTTTCTGCACCAAAAAGTCCGGGGACGGTCTGACGCACCTGGTTTGCACTAGAAGACCAGGCTAAAATGTGTGAATCTACATCAGGCAGATCTCTCACGATATATGGGTTTCCAAAAGCCATAAGTACTTTTGGGGTGTCGATTTTTGTAATGTCAGTAACGATATCGCGAAGTTCATCCGGCAGCTGTATGGGTTGATGTGAACGAACCATGATAAATGAACCAATGACAACCAGATCTGCATTTTCAGCAGCTTCAAGAATTTTTAATTTTTCTTCTTCAGTCGTTCTGCGATCAATATTTTCGAAAGAGACCCGATTGTGATAGCTGCGGAAATGAGTCGCCAGATTACTGCCTGTTGAACCGGAGCGGTCATCGGCAACGGAAACAACCAGGATGTTCGGGAATTTCGTCTCGGTGATGGGTAAAATATTGCCATGATTGCTTAATACTGTAACCGATTGTCTTGCAACAGAGTTTGCGATTGACTGATAGTTCAGAGTATTAATATCACGAGTCAGGTGCTCAATATTCACCAGATGGTTTTCGAAAACATCCCGCTCTTTTTTGAGAGTAAGAAGTTTTTGTACTGAATGTTCAATTCTTTCCTCACTAATCCGGCCCATCTCAACGGCACGCTTTACATCAGAAATTGCCGTAAGTTCGTCCGGACTCATTAGCATCATGTCAGCTCCTGCTAATAATGAAAGAACAACCGCCTCACCGGGAGAGTAATGATCTGTGATTCCCCTCATGTTTAAACCGTCTGTTACTACCATTCCATTAAATCCGAGCGAATCTACAAGGATTCTGTTCAAAACGGTTTCATCAAGCGTGGAGGGTCTCCCAATATTATCACTGATGTTAGGATAGGCAATATGTGCGCTCATAATGCTCTGCAATCCACTTTGAATATTTACCCGAAATGGTATCAGCTCAATAGAGTTTAACCGATCGTAACCATGTATGATTGTAGGAAGCGAAAGGTGGGAATCGGTATCGGTATCGCCATGGCCGGGAAAATGTTTAGCCGTTGCTAAAATACCTTCACTTTCAATCCCTCTGATAAAATGATTACCAAACAGTGCCACGGTTTCAGGTTCTCCCGCAAAGGATCGGACATTAATCACCGGATTGTCCGGATTATTGTTCACATCAAGAACAGGTGCAAAGACCTGGTGAACTCCGAGTGCTTTAGCTTCAAGGGCAGTAATTTTGCCCTTCAGATATGCATTTTCCGGGTTTTGTGTAGCCGCAATACCCATTGCCGGCGTAAATCGGGTAGTTCCCCTAACGCGCATAGCAGCGCCAAATTCCATATCCTGTGTGATCCACAGCGGAGTCTTTGCAAGACTCTGCAGCTGATTCGTCATCACAGCCTGGCCGTAAATATCACCTTGCATAAAAATTATTCCGCCAACGTGTTTCTCCTCAACCAAACGCTTTATACGCAGATATTGTGCTTCATTTTCATTTGTAAAGGACCCATAAGCCGGTATTACAAATAGCTGACCAATTTTTTCCTCCAGTGTCATGCTGTTAAGCAGAGAATCAATGTCCACTTCAGAACTAAAATCAGATACAACAGGAACCTGCACCTCTTCATCGGAAGGATCAATCAACGTTGGGGTTATATAGCTATCCTGCTTCTCTGATATAGGTTCCGTTGATTTACATGAAGTCGCAAAAAATATTGCAAGCAGAAGTGGTAATAAGATAATTACGTTAAATCGGGTCATTGAGTGATTACTAATGATGAAATGGTTAATAGTTTCGTTAAATTTAATTTCTTCCAGACGGTCTTAATGTCATCGTTTGAACGTTTATATCATTAAAAAAAGTACTGTCTGAGTAGATGTAGCGATACCTTCCGTCAATCCACATTTCAGTCTGATCGCCGTAGTTTGATGAAAGAGAATGGCCGGACTGTCCGGTTGGAAGTACACTTTTTGACCGTGAGGGCGAAGCAAAATCAACAATTCTGCGGATTGACGGTCCGAGAGTTACGGAAAACGGATTGTTCCAGCTGTACTCTCCTTTATTGATGGTCATTCCGTGTCCAGGAACCGCTAAGGGGCCTTTACTAAGCAGGTTGTTGACGATTAATCGCAAAGCGGCGGGCGAATCCGGATGTTCAGAAATATCCCCTAGCAGAGGAGGTTTCAGCGTGAGTGTATGAACAGATTCCCATCTCCATTCAAACGATTCAGGTCCAAGCTGTTCTGTTAGCTGATCTAGTGTTTGAGTCATAGCTGATCTGACCATCTGATTTCTCTTCACCATATTTTCTTCATCTGAAATATTAAAAAAGGAACTTCCGTCTGACAGAATATTTACAACACTGTTTACAGGAATATATTCCAGCCGCACAAATCCACCGTATAGATGCGCAGGAATTTCCTGTTTCAATATCTGTTCTGATAGATTCATAAAAAACAGGTCGAATATAGTAGCGGCTGTAGAGTTAATACTATAGCGGTAATCCCAGTTTTCGAGGTAGGAGAGAGCATCATTAAATTCATTGCTGTTCTGTGAAGAGCGTATCAGGGGTAAGAGGATTTCAATAAGTTCTGCTGCATGTTCGGAATAAATATCTGTTTGAATTTGCTGCATTGTTTGAGCAGTGGCACGCTCATTCTCATCAAGCAGAAAGCTAATTCTGGAAATTCGTGATGGTGAAGCCCAGAAACGTCCAATATAGTGATCGTAATCCGTGCCGGCTACACGGTTATTTGCATTTGCCACGTACCCTCTATCGGGATTGACGTCACGAGGAAGTTCACTGAAGGGAATCCAATCGTCCCAGTTATGTTCCGGATTCCAGCTGTTGCGAAACAGAATGGGTGTTCCGCTCCGAATCGGAAGGTTTCCTGCACCTATCAGCGCAATGTTGTCATCTGAATCAGCATACACAAAATTCATTACGGGTGAACCAAAATGACTGAGTGCGTCTGTGAACTGCTCTAAATTTTGAGCACGATTCATTTTATATATTGACCAGAGTTCGTGGCTCACTTCGTGTCCGGCCCACTGCATTGCAACCGGCATAACTTCCAATTTCGAACTGTCTGGGTGAGCACTATTGATGATCGGCCCCTGTTCTGTGTGCGGAATTCTGAAAAAATAATCATCTGCCCCATCTACCTTAATGATTTCTTGCTGCCAGACAAATTCATTAAACTGTGCCTCACCATTAATACTGTCGGCTACATAGAACCCGGGGTTTGCTGGGTCCTCCTGTACGAGAAAGAAGTCGGTGTCATCGGCCATCATGTTGGTAATGCTCCACGCGATATTCAGATTTTGCCCCAGAACTACAAAGGGCGCACCCGGAATAGTGGCACCTGAAATAGAGTAACCGGGTGCTGAGGCTGACAGTTCATACCAGAACCCCGGCATGCTAAGCCCCATATGAGGGTCGCCTGCGAGTATTGGCCTGCCGGACGCGGTTCTACTGCCCCGAACTGCCCATGCGTTACTGCCAACGGCTGAGCCCTGTTTCTGGAGTAATGATCGCGTTTCAAATTCTCTCCTCAGAAAATTATCTGACAAACTCTCAATTGTATTTTTGTTTAGGGTATGTTCAGAGATCAGCCCGGGTCCCTTATCGGGATATATCTGATTGAGTCTGCCTGCACCGATTTCAGCACTAATCAGTGCAAGTGTAACTTCGTTTTTCCAGTGCATATTCTGATCCCACGCCAGTAACCTGGACATAGCGATAGAATGAGTGGGGGTCCATTCAGGAGGCTCTAATCCAAGTAAGGTCAATTCAATGGGCAGTCTCTTTTTATTATCAAGTATGTACGCATTTACGCCGTCGGCATAATGCTGTAAAGAGGTTAGCAGGCTATCCGGAGATTCAGCCTCAATCTTTTTTGCTGTTCTCCATATTCCAATTGTCCGCTGGTGTTTATCAAGTTCAATGAAGTCCCGCCCAAGATATTCTGAAAATCGTCCTTCAGCCATCAATTGCGACAGAGTGAGCTGCCAGAGACGATCCTGCGCGTGAATATAACCAACCGAGAAAAAAAGATCCTCTTCAGAATCAGCAAAAATATAGGGCACACCATAGGGATCCCAGTGAATGCTAACTTCATTAGTAATTCCGGACACATCTATATTAGCAGATTGGTCAGGCAGCTGGTTATAAAA
>CAZXYQ010000129.1:0-7362 GCA_964644975.1 uncultured Rhodohalobacter sp. | reverse complement strand
CGTCTTTTACTTTAGACAAAATGTTCCTTGTTTTTTATTGATTTTTAATTATACTACAAAGATATCGCTTTTAGAACTAAATATCGAATTTCAATAAACTTCTGTCCTATCCCTTCTATTCAAACATCGTTTGCAAATGTTAAAACAGTTGCAGTACTTGGCTGCTCATCTAATCCTTACCGCACAAGTTTTCATATTGCTCAATATATTTTAGAAGCCGGCCTAAACATGATTCCGATAAATCCGCACGAAGAGAATGTGCTTGGGGAAACATGTTACAACACGATTTTTGATTTGCCGGGGGATGCTGAAATTGACGTAATAGATATTTTCAGGAATAAAATGTATACCGAAGAGATGGTTCGGGAGATCATAGAATGGAGCAAAAAGACGGGGCAGAAACCGGTTATCTGGACTCAGCTCGACGTAAGTACTGATAGGGCCAAAAAGATGGCGGAAAATAGCGGGTTTGAGTACGTGGAAAACAGGTGTTTTATGGTTGAGCACAGGGGGCGTCAATAAGCAAGGAGTGATTGGTAGTAGATTAATCGTCTCCCATCAGCTCTTTACTTCTCGCATCAGCGTACTCCTCCATTTTAGATTTCAGGACCGTCTCAATCTCTTTGAGCTCATCTGGCGGAATGGCTGTGACAAATTGTTTAATCCGGTTTTCACTCTCACTGTCAGACACAATATATTCCACAAGCACCACATCTTCGGAATGCCACTGCCATGAGAGAACTCTTTTCCATGGAATAAAGTGATCAAGAAAAAGAATACCATTCGACCTGAATTCGGGGACAACCTTTAGCATCCATCCAAAAACTCCAAATGAGATCAGGGAGAGCCCTGAAGAGAACCGGATACCTGTAACTGGCATTGTACTCAGCACAGACGTACGATACACACCATAGACGATGAGGCCAATTGCAAAAAGTGAGGGAGCATGATCAACCCAAAATGAGCGGTGCTGATATAAAATAGTGCCGCCACTTGTTCTGATTCTAAACAACCGGTAAGCATATCCCGAGAAAAAACCAGCTACAAAAATATACAAACCCGCCATCATAACGGCAGCGATTGACTGAGGGAAAATTCCCACAACAAAGGCTACCATCATTACGGTAAACACGACGAGCACAACCAACGCCATATTTAAAACATTATCAGGAGTCAGCTTCTGCATTTTGAACCAGGGACGCTCACCTGCGTAAATTCCACCTAAATACAGTACCGATAAAAAAATGATGTATATCCACATAAACAGGCCTTATATTTTACAGTGCAATGTTACATACCCAACAAATGAACCGCAACAACTATTCAGTGATTTAAAAATGGATAAACGAGTACAGCCCAAATCAATCGATGTAAGTAATTCTGATCAGGTATTGGAGATCTCATGGGCCGATGGCCACATTAGCAAGTTCAGCCTTTTTGGTCTGAGAAAAAATTGTCCATGCGTGGAATGCAGGGGCGGACACGATCGGATGGGGCGGTTTGAGCCTAAACTTTTTCGGGTTGAACCGAACCGTACCTATAAAATAGAGAATGCTGAAACTGTTGGAAATCACGCTTTGAAAATAACATGGAATGATGGACATAATGCCGGAATGTACCGGTGGAATTTACTTCGGCAGATGGATGAAGCCGTACAGAATCTGGATTAAAAGTGAAGTTTTTACCATTTTAGAAAGCTTTATGTCGTTCTTAAAAAACATCACATTTTAAATCACTCTTTTTCTCAACAGGCCGACGAACCCGGAAACCGTTGTTGCTGTGCCAACGATAATCATCGCACGAATATCATTATCCGGTGAAATAGTAAACAGCGGATTGTACGAACTGCTTAAGATGCGAAACTCCTGCACGCCCGCATAAATCAGCGTGAGGCCGAACAGCAGGAAGAACAGGGAAACTATTTTTTTCTGACTCATTTATATGGCGTCTGTAAAAAGAGATATCTATTATTCCGAATGTGCAATATAAATCACTAATAATAAAACGATCGTTCGTGATAGCTGCAACGTACTTTTTGCGCATGTTAAAATAGAGCCACCATCAAATAAAATGAATACAATGAAGACATATACGGAGAAATTACGGTACGGAATATTGACTCTGTTACTTGCAACACTTTTTGCACCCTGTGCTCTGATAGCGCAACCATCGCCAGATCAGCTGGCTGACAGAATAAACGACCTGCATCAGCAGAGACTATCGATTATTCAATCTATTGAAATGACGGTTAAAACAGAAGTAGCCGGTTTTTCCAGTGAATCTGTGACGCGCTATATCAGAACTGAAACAGATGGCAGGTTTGCCCTGGTGCCGGATGAAAGTTACGACGACCTGGATACCGAACTGTTTGAAGGCATGTATGACGGTTCATTTGACAGGGTGATTCGCGCAGCTGAATCGGTGACTGAGGAGCAGCTGGACAGCAGAGCTTCCTATCGGTTGATTATCAGAGACAGTGAACTCCTTCAGTCGCTTGGAGAAGAGGATGAGTACGATGAGGATGGCATGACCTTTGAAATTGAAAAGGCAACTCTTTGGATTGATTCGGATCTCTTAGTGCCTCTTAAGATGGTTTACGAGCAGTATGAAGATGGCGGAGGCTTGACAGTCGAAATGGAACTTGGTGATTACAAATTGTACTCGGGATTGCCGGTAGCACACACTATGGCGATGAAAATAGAGGGAATGGATCAGATGATGAGCGATGAGGATTTAGCTGAAGCGAGGCAGGCCATGCGTGAGTTTGAAGAACAACTTGAATCAATGCCAGAAGCCCAGCGCAACATGATTCGTGATCAGATGTCGGGTCAAATGGAGCAGTTTGAGCGGATACTCGAATCGGGCATGGCCAGTACCACTATTATGGAGGTTGTTGATGTGAAGGTAAATCAGTGATTAAGGTATGGGTTGTTTTCTACATTTATTAAAAGTGACTCTTTCAAATGTAGATGAGCTTAATCAAAATTGTGTTTTTAAAATAAGCGCGTAATTTTTGGAGGTTATTCCTCATCCATAGATTGATAAACACGCAGTTGTAAATATTTTGAAATATCTCTTTTAGAAATCGCACTGTTCAAGTCATCTTTTTGTTGATGACATTGGTACGCAATGCACTAAAGAGATCAGAAAATAATTGGGATTAACTAAATTGAAAATAGCCATGATAAATAACCAACTCCTTGCTCTGCTAGTCACGATCAGCCTGCTGGCTGTAGGCGGCTGTGAAAATTATACCCATTCTGAAAGTAACGATGAGCCTGAAAGTGTTGAGCAGTCTGAAAGTAACAACGATTTCGAAACCCGGACATTGAGTTCTCAATACGAAGAAGTGACACTTGAGCGAATTTCGGGTCCGTTTGATCATCCATGGTCAATAGCTTTCTTGTCTGATGATCGCATGCTAATAACAGAGCGCTCCGGACAACTTAATGTAATTAAAAATGGAAATAAGACGGTCGTCACTGGAACACCTGAAGTGAATGTTGCGGGTCAGGGTGGACTTCTAGAAGTACTTCCCCACCACGATTATGAAAACAGCGACTGGATATACCTGACGTATTCCAAATCAAATGGAGAGAATGAAACAGCTACAGCACTTATCAGAGGCCGTTTAAGCGAAGATAATGAATTTATTGACCCAGAAGAGCTCTTTGTTCAAAACAGGTATTCATCACCCGGCCGCCACTACGGATCCAAGCTTGCCTGGCACAATGATGGCACGCTGCTGATGTCTGTTGGCGATCGTGGCTCAGATCCGCCCAGAGCACAGGACACCGGAGATCACGCAGGAACTCTTCTTCGACTGAACGATGATGGCACAGTGCCCGATGACAATCCATTTTTGAATGATCCGGATGTTGCGAATGAAATATATAGCTATGGTCATCGGAATATTCAGGGACTTGTGGTTGATCCCGAAACGGGTAAAATCTGGTCGACGGAGCACGGGCCACGGGGTGGAGATGAGCTGAACTACCATCAGCCCGGTGAAAACTACGGATGGCCAACGGTAACTTTAGGGCGTGATTACGGAACTGAGGGACCATTCCCAGATGCTGAAGCCAGATCAATGGAAGGCATGGTTGATCCGGTATATGAATTTCTGCCTACCCACGCTCCATCTGGGCTTGTATTTGTAACCTCAGAACAGTTTCCGGCATGGGAAGGGAATTTACTTGCCGGCGGACTGAGTAGCGAACGAATCCGAAGGCTTGTACTTTATGAAGGTGAAGTCATTCACGATGAAGAACTGATTTTGGGCGAAATTGGAAGAATACGGGATATTCGCCAGGGACCCGATGGAAATATTTATGTTATAAATGACAGTGACGAAGGGTATCTCTACAGACTTACACCTGCCGATTAAATTCAATCTCTTATTTTAAAAAATTCCCGCCCCCTGAGCAGTGAGGGGGGTTTTTTTATGGTGTTTTGACTTAATACAAATCAAAGATTCATTTACAACATTGCCACATTTCCCATTTTAGCACGTGCATTTGCATAAAGTTGATTACATTTACTTGCAAGAGGGCAGCTTTATATAGATCAGTGGAGAAATTGTATGAGGGATTCCGAAAAACAGATAAAAGAAAAACACAATAAAAAGTGGTACATCCTGGCAGGATTGTTTCTGAGTATTCTGGTAGCCGGAATGTTGCTAATGAGTTTTATAGCTGAACCGATGCTCTTGGAGAAATTAGAGGAGAGGGGAGATATGGCGCTGGGTCCGGATGCTGATCTGCAAATCGGTAATCTGAGTATCGGCTACTTTCCACTATCCGTTACGTTAGGCGATATTGATATCGGTCCGGCCGGAAGTCTCCGGGATGCGGATGGCGCTAAAATCACTACAGTTGATAGAATTCATTTGTCCGGTTTCAGCCTCCGAAAATTTCTGATGGATGAGACTATTTCAATTCGGTCTATAACTATATCAGAGGCAGATTTACACATCTTACCTGAAAGAGTTGCCACTCTGTTTCGCAGTGATGATGAACGTGATGAATCCGGTTCTGATATTGAAATTGGCAGAGTTTCGGTAACCCGTTCCCACCTGAATGTTTACCGGGTAGCCGAAAATAACGCATATATGGTCGTTAGTGACTTTAAGTTTGAGGCAGATGATTTGAACCTGTCTGCCGGCACAGACCGATTGAGTGAGATAGTGAGAAGTGTTGAGTTCAATGCTGAAAGTCTTTCTTATTTGATGGAAAGCGGACACTACAGACTGGAGATTGATAAACTAACATATAGTCTGCAATCTGGTAGTTTTACACTGGATCATTTTAGAATGGTGCCTCTAATGACACCGCATGAGCTTCCGGAAACGCTGGGTCATCAGACAGATCATTTTGATATTACATCGGGCCGAATTCAAATTCGTGATATTCGGATGGACGAATGGTTCGAATCGAATGAAATAGTAGCGGGTGCTATTTTGGTAGATGATCTGGGTTTGAGTATTTCACGGGATAAAAATTTTCCCGATAAACCGCGCACAGAATTACCGTTGCTAAACAAACAATTTTTTGATTTTAAATTTGCCGCTTCAATTGATACTCTGATTTGGAACGGAGGTTCAATTGCCTACCGCGAAATGGAAGAAGAACAGAATACCTTTGCCGAAATCAAGTTTACTGATCTGGCGATCCATTTCTCAAAAATTCAAAACAGAAACCGATCTCAAAATATCCGGGCAAACGCGCGTTCAAAACTGATGGGTGGGGCGGATTTGAATGTTGAATTTGACTTCTCACTTGCCGATAATGCGGCTCATCACGTTAAAGGTGAACTAGGCAAAATGTATCTGACTGAACTGAACCCTGTTTTGGAACCATTGGCGTTTGCAAGAATAAAAGAGGGGCAGCTCCACTCTCTAAATTTTGATTTTAGAGCTGACAATATGGAATCTGTCGGGAGCTTAACCGCTATCTACGAGGACCTTTCGTTTCGGACACTTGACAAGGAGACGCTTGAAGAGTCTACTGGTAATAATATAATTTCTTATCTTGCAAATGCTGTGGTTATACGCTCCTCTAACAGCGAGAACGGTACCAGAATAGGGGAGATAAAATTTGAGAGAGAAAAAGATCGATCCATATTCAACTATTGGTGGAAATCACTCCGCACCGGATTGAAGTCCACAGCTCTAAGGATCTAGCAGCAAAGAACCGGTCTGTTTGCAAATTAAAAGATGCTGACAGTTAATCCCCCACACATGTGCCGATCTCTCGAGCCGTTTGCAATGAGTCGTTATCAAGCGGCACAAGCTTCATTTTATTTGCTACGCTGGATATCGGTATTCGGCGCAGCTCATTTTCCTGCAGTACGATCAGTTTATTGATGTCACCCTCGTCAATGGCACGAATTGCAGCTGCGCCAAAGCGGATCGAAATCAACCGGTCGTAGCTGCTGGGCGATCCTCCGCGCTGCAGATGCCCTAAAACGATCGATCGAGATTCCTTACCCGTCAGCTCTGAAAGCTTATCGGCAATATATTGATCAGCACCGCCAAGCTGCTCCGACTGTCCGATTACCTTGTCCTTAACGAAGTGGGATTTACCTTTTTCTACCGCCCCTTCCGCAACAACCACAATCGTATAGTGCCGGCCAAGGGATTCACGCTCTTCTATTTTTTTGACGATGGAATCAAACGTGTATTCTACTTCAGGGATTAAAATTACATCAGCTGATGCGGAAAGTCCTGAGTGGAGAGCAATCCAACCGGCGTATCGCCCCATAACTTCAACCACCATGATTCTTTGATGAGATTCTGCAGTGGTGGTTAGTTTGTCAATCGCTTCTGTGGCGGTTGATACGGCCGTATCGAAACCGAGTGTCACATCCGTTGCCCAGATATCGTTGTCTATTGTTTTTGGAATACCAACAATTGGGATTCCTTTTTTAGTGAGTTTATCCGCAATAATCATAGATCCGTCACCGCCAATTGCGATCAGGGCGTCAATATTATGCTTTTTAAATACCTCAATCGCTTCATCAGAGCGATCTTCAAGAGCCCAGGTTCCATCCTTCTTTTGATAGGGCATCTCAAAGGGGTTGCCACGGTTGGCTGTGCCCAAAATAGTTCCTCCCTGCATCGTGATCCCTTTAACGGTAGTCTGGTTGAGTGGAATAAACGGCTGATCTTCATACAGAGAGCCATATCCATTTTTGATTCCAACGACTTCCCAGCCATGTTTCAGTGCAGCTAAAGTTGCTGCGCTGATTGCTGCGTTGAGTCCCGGAGCGTCTCCGCCACCGGTGTTAATTGCTATTTTCATGACGGATTACTGTTTTAATTATGTGTAACTAGTGCAGTGTCATCGATAAAATGTCGGATAG
>CAZXYQ010000128.1:0-7675 GCA_964644975.1 uncultured Rhodohalobacter sp. | reverse complement strand
AAAACCCGGGAGTATCAGTCCCGGGTTTTCTGCTTTAGGTTTCAGCATAGGAGTGACTATAACTAATCGTTAAAGTAGATTAGCTAATGCTGTACCAACAAGAGTATACCGCTTACCCTTTGTTACAATTTATTTCGAATATTTTTAAAGATTTCTTTTTTGGGTCATTTCCTTTTGATATAATCGCTTAAACATTTTCCTAACACTCTTACGTCTCCATGAAAAAAACAATCTGCACTATTCTTACTCTCACACTTTTTTTGATCGTTCATTCAGCATATGGTCAGATGCCCGACGCACCCGACAGGTCAGAGGGCGACGGCCCGTACGAACGTCTGATAATCCGCGGAGGTACCATGATTGATGGAACAGGTTCACCAGCTATGGGACCTGTAGATATTGTAATTGAAGGAAACCGAATTATACGGATACAAAATGTTGGTTATCCGGGAGTTCCGATCAGTGAACAGCGACGACCGGCTTCCGATGAAAATACAGTGGAAATAGACGCAGAGGGTATGTTCATTCTTCCAGGCTTTTTCGACATGCACGCTCATATCGGTGGAAACGCCCAGGGCACCGTACCCGAATATGTTTATAAACTGTGGCTGGCCCACGGCATTACATCAATAAGAGAACCGGGATCTTTCAACGGCCTCGACTGGACACTCAGGCACAGAGACCGAAGCAATAACAATGAGATTACGGCTCCAAGAATATTTCCCTACATAGGGTTTGGTTCCGGATTTGACCAAAGTATTCAAACACCTGATCAGGCCCGCGAATGGGTTCAAATGATTGCAGACAGGGGCGCAGACGGTATTAAATTTTTTGGAGCCCGCCCTGAAATTTATGAAGCGGCCCTTGATGAAGCGAACAGGCTCGGTATCGGATCGATGGCGCACCACGCTCAGCCTCGCGTTGTATACGCAAACGTCTCCCAGACAGCCGCTATGGGGCTCCGCGGCATGACCCACTGGTACGGTCTGCCGGAGGCGATGTTCACGGATCGTGTGATACAGGACTACCCGCTCGACTACAACTACAGCAACGAGCAGCACCGTTTTGAGGAGGCGGGAAAACTCTGGAAGCAGGCAGCCGAGCCCGGCAGTCCCACTTGGAACCACGTGATGGAACAACTGCTCGCTTCAGATTTTGAAATTAACCCTACATTTACCATTTACGAAGCGAGTCGCGATCTGATGGCCCAGAGACGGGCTGAGTGGCACGAAAAACATACCGTACCCTCCCTTTGGGAGTTTTTCAGGCCGGATCGCCGGGCTCACGGCTCTTATTGGTTTAACTGGGGAACGGAACAAGAAGTACAGTGGAAAGAGAACTATCGAATCTGGATGCAGTTCGTAAACGAGTACAAAAATCGCGGCGGAAGAGTTACGCTTGGGTCCGACGCCGGTTACATTTATAAGCTTTACGGTTTTGCCTATATCCAGGAGATGGAGATGTTCAGAGAAGCCGGCTTCCACCCTCTCGAAATTTTTCAGTCAGCCTCCATTAAAGCAGCAGAAGTTCTGGGCGTTGCTGACCGGTTGGGAACCATTGAAGAAGGCAAACTTGCCGACCTGGTTATTGTTGATGAAAACCCGCAGGAAAATTTAAAAGTACTTTACGGAACAGGTGCCATCCGGGTTGATGAGCAAAATGAGGTACAACGCGTTGGCGGTGTACGATATACCATCAAAGACGGTATTGTGTTTGATGCAAGACAGCTGCTTGAAGATGTCCGGCAGATGGTAGAAGAATCAAAACAAGAGCTCGATTTTAAAATTACACAGCCTGGTCTGGATTACTGATTCCTGTTCAGTAACACCTGAGTTCGAATTTTAAATTTTGAACTAAAAAGTCCCCCTTAGAAAAGGGGAAAACAGGGGGATGTTTATCAGAATGTGGAGAAATCGATGAACACCCCCTCCTACCATGTCCAGCGATAGAGCCTGGGACTTTTTTGAACCCAGTGATCTTTATCGGGGTACCGTATCCTCATGTTCACCAATGGCCTGAACAATTTAACGTGGATACGCGAAGGGCAGATATATTCGCTGATTCCTCTCCCTTGGTGAATGTCTCCGTTTAAGTGAAGCACTACCTGACTGTGAAACCGCTGGTAAAAAGGCCCATCATCGATCAAATTCTTTTTTTGAATCAAAAACTGTGCGTCACCCTCCTTCTTTTCAATTTTACGGGCTGACTGCAGTCCAAAGATGTTCACACCCATATCTTCAGGTTCAATCCCCCCCCGGATAATTTGAACATCACGGTCTGGTCCGAATAGCCACCCTCTCGATTCCATTACTTCATTTTCATTCATCAAGTAGTATACGAGCGTATGGTACGGAAAATGAACCCGCCCCCAGTACCACTCTTTAAAACTATCGCGCATAGGCTCCTCACCGGTATTGTGATCGTGGTAGCCTGTTCCATTAAAATGAATTTCCTGGGCATTGAATCCACTAATGAAGAGTTTTCCGGAAACCTCAGCCGTGGGTTGAACGAGATTCCATCGGTGCTTCTCGCTCTCCGCTGAAGTCTTCCCGCCGTTCAATTCAAAATGTTGCGCTGTAGATTCAAAACTAAGTTGACCCTCCAGCCGGTCGCCATTTGGCAGCTGCTGATCCAGCTTCAGGTGATAGATAAGCTGATTTCCATTTAATTCCCGATAAAATCGGTTCTTTTTTACTTCTCCTTCAGGCTCAAAAGATGAAAATGACGCCTCTTCAGGTTTAACCTCTTCAAAGGAGTAAAAAACAGGTGAACTTCCTTTGTAAACCGAAAGACTTATAGCCGGAAACTGACCTTCAAGAACCGAAACTCCGCTCTCAATAGCGTCAATATACCGTCTTGAAAATGGATTCCCGTCATAAAAGATCGCTACAATGGTGTACTCACTATCCCGTGTAATCGCATCAAAATACCACCATTCGTAACTTCCGGGCTTCGGTTTTGAACTTCGGGTATCAAGATTTGTGTCTGATAAAATTTGCATATACTTTTGAATGCTGCTTATTCCAAAATCGTTGGCGTGTAGTAAATTACGATTTTAAATATCTGATTCACACTTTTAGTACTATTTTGACAGATCCTACCACACTATTTTGGCTAAATTCGTTCTCATTGCTATTTCTTCTTCTCACTTCTGCCGTACTTTTACGCAACAGACTTGAGTTTACCCCAATTCGGAAATATGCAACTGACTCTTCCGTGCTTCCAAAAATATCTGTTTGTATTCCTGCCCGCAACGAAGAGATGAATATTATAAAAGTGCTAAAATCAGTTTGTGAACAAACGTACCCCAATTTTGAAGTACTTGTACTCAATGATCATTCCACAGACAACACCGCGAAGCTCATTCAGGACCAAATAAGGAAATACCCGGACCGGCTACAGACCGTAGAAGCAAAAGAGAAACCAGAAAAATGGCTCGGTAAACCGTGGGCGTGTCAGCAGCTTGCAGATCAAGCCGATGGAGATATTCTCCTTTTTTTAGATGCAGATACCCGACTTCATCCAGGCATGTTAAACCAAACCGCAGGTGCTTTTGACCGCTGGAACCTGGATATGATTACGGTTTGGCCTCAGCAGATTACCGAAAGTTTTTGGGAAAAGATGATCGTTCCCCTCATTTATTATGCACTGCTCACGCTTCTGCCAACCATTTATGTTTACAGGTCACCCCGTTGGATCCCATCTTTTTTAGACGCTAAAATCGCCCCTCTTTTTGCGGCTGCCTGTGGCCAGTGCATAGGGTTTAAAAAACAGGCCTACATCTCTTTAGGAGGACATAAGACCGTAAAAAGACAGGTCGTTGAAGACGTTGAACTTGCAAAACAGGCACGGAAAAGAGGTTTGATTCTCCGGATGTTTGAAGGAGTCGGGTCTATCAGCTGCAGAATGTACCGTTCTGAAAAAGAGATCTTTACCGGGCTCAGAAAAAACTTTTTTCCGGGCTTTGATCGGTCCGTTCCACTTTTCTTTTTTATGGCTGTGCTGCACCTGATTGTATTTGTGTTGCCTTTTATTCTCCTGCCCTACTCGATATACATTTCTCAGCCGGCCCTGTTTTTTCTATCTATAAGTTCAGTCTCTCTCATTCTTCTCCACCGCTTCATACTTTCGGTATGGTTTAAATGGAATCCCATTTATGGGTTTCTACATCCTGTTTCCGTACTTTGGTTTCAAAGGCTTGGTTTTGTATCACTAGCAGATCATTTTACAGGCAAAAAAGCAAAGTGGAAAGGAAGAGAAGTTTGAACCGCTGACCGTATTCCCTCCATACAATAAGTACATGAGTTAGATTGTCAAATCATAATTGAAAAAGGAGGAATGTGGGAGATGTTTAGTTCCAAAAAACCAACGGAAACCCCTCTAAATTTCACTGCGCTTACGCTGCGTGTTCAAAAAATGAGCCCTTTGTTAGGGGAGACTCTTTCTTGATAATTTAATAAGGATTTAGAATCGAACTCAGGTTAAGAGACTATCAACCATCTTTACTTCATTCTAAATATTCATTTTTCATTCGCAATCAGATGGTATATTTCATCAAATAGCATCATATTATAATTATGAAAAATATTGTTGATAAATTTTTGCGATACCTGGAAATTGAGCGAAATTCCTCTTCTCATACTATCACATCTTATCGTACTGACCTCGAGCAGTTCAATTTGTTTTCAGCCACAGAATATGATAGACCTGTAGATCAGGTTGATATCAACAATATTACGCGGCTGGATATCCGGATGTGGCTCGGTCAGCTTTCTGAGGACGGTATGGCTAGGAGTACCCTTGCACGAAAAGTAGCTTCAATCCGATCATTTTTTAAATACTGCTTTAAGCGCGGTCATGTTTCAAAAAACCCTGCTCACCTCCTTATTCTTCCAAAACAGGAGAAACGCCTTCCAAAGACAATCAACACGGTAGATATTGAGCGTATGATGGAGCTGGCTGATGGACATTCCCCGGCTGACATTCAGAGCCACGCAATTTTAGAACTTCTATTTGGCACCGGTATAAGGCTTAGTGAACTTACACAACTTAACCTATCGGATCTTAATTTTAGCCAGCACCAAATTATTGTTCAGGGAAAAGGAAATAAACAACGAATAGTACCTTTAGGCAGCCACGCTCTCAATGCGTTAAAGAAACATCTCGACCATCGAGCAGTACTATATGATAAGCGGACAGACAAAGATGCGAGAAAATCGGTATTCCTGGCTCCCGGTGGACAGCGGGCATATTCCAGATTTGTTCAAAGGCTCGTAAAATCGTTTATTGAAAGAGTAAGCGAAGTATCGCAAAAAAGCCCCCATGTTCTCCGGCACAGTTTTGCAACGCATCTTCTAAATGCAGGAGCCGACATTCGAGTCATAAAAGAACTTTTGGGGCACTCAAATTTATCTGCAACACAAATTTATACACATACAAGCGTTGAGCATTTAAAAAATATTTATCAACAAGCCCATCCAAGGGCAGATTATTAACCTAAATCATAAAACCTATGAAAACGACGTTCACAGCAAGACACTTCGACGCCAGCAGAGATTTACAACGGTACAGCCTGGATGCTGTAGAAAAACTGGAGCAGTTTTTTGATAAAATCATTGTTTGCGACATTGTTTTACAGCCTGGACAGAATGATGAAAATCCATACCGCGCTGAATTAAATGTGAAAGTACCTAAAAAATTGTTGAACGTATCTGAGGAAGCCTCATCTTACGAACAGGCTATAAACAACGCGGTGGATACTGCGGTCCGCAGAATCAGAAAATATAAAACCAAACATTTCGAGCATAATTAAGCGACCGCTCCATGTCTTTGCATAATCAAAAGCCAATTCCGGGAAAAGAAAAAATTTCTGTTGTAAACTTGCTGAAGAAGATGAAAAAGAATCTTCGCATTAAAATAGAACTCGCAGCAGGGGAAAACAGAGCAGATGAAAAATTCGTCACGGACGAAGATCTCCATAGGCCCGGATTGGCTCTTGCAGGCTATATTGATCTGTTTACATATGAAAAAGTTCAGATTATCGGCAACACGGAATCCCGGTATCTTGAAAGTTTATCAAAACAAGAACAGATTGATTCATTTAAAAAAGTAGCGTCTTTCGACGTTCCGGTATTCTTCTGTACAGCCGGTAACAAGCTCCCCGATCACCTGCTCCAAATAGCCCGAGATTGCGATGTACCTGTCGTCTATATCGGTATAAAAACGGCAAAATTCATGTTTCTGCTGCGGGATTTTTTACAGGACTATTTTGCAGTTCAAACCATGGTGCACGGCACAATGGTAGATGTTTACGGAATAGGAATACTCATCAGCGGCAGTTCCGGAATCGGCAAAAGCGAAGTTGCTCTCGATCTCGTTGAACGCGGCCACCGACTGGTTTCAGATGATGTAGTCATGCTCACAAAAAAGAGTAATATACTTATTGCATCTGCCACCGAAATGAACAAACATTTTATGGAGATACGTGGCCTTGGCATTATAAATGTGATGTCGATGTTTGGAATCCGTTCTATACGGTATCAGAAACGCCTTGAAGTAATCCTTGAACTCAAGCTTTGGGAAGATGCAAAAAACGTAGACCGCACCGGACTCGATAATGAAACGTGTGAAATTTTAGACGCCTTAATTCCTCTAATCAAACTGCCGATAACTACCGGTAAGAACATCACAGTAATTGCAGAAGTCATTGCGATGAACTATCTGCTCAAAAATTATGGATATGATGCCGCTGAGGAGTTTCAAAACAAAATTCATTCTCACATTGCAAAGAAAAAAGACGGTACAGGAATGCCTGAACGAGCTGTCGATTACTTTGAAGGTGATTTTGAATAAATTGTAACAAAAGTGCTCTGAAACCCTCTTGTTTATTAGAGAATTTTAATATATTGGTTCTCTTGGTATTATCAACAAAAGGATTCAGTATGTCTAGAAGTAATCACTACGTTTACGACGATGACCAATGTCGGTTTGTACCTGTAAACTACGGCAGGAAAGAACGATATTTGCATACATTCTCAATCTGGCTCATCAGCAGTGTGGTATTTGCCTGTGCCGGGTTAGCTGCACTGTCACAAAATATCGGCTCCCCCGCTGAACTGGCGCTCAAAGCAGAAAATATAATTCTAGTCAGTCAGCTTGAAGATACGAAAACGTCAATCTTATCGCTCGAAGACCAGGTGCAGACCATTGCTGAAATGGATAATGAAATGTACCGTTCTGTACTTGGAATGGATCCGATTCCCGATGAAGAACGCCAGCCGGGAATTGGCGGAGCGGATATCTATTCAGAATTTGATCTCTACACCAAGGAGACCGCAGATATATTGAAATGGACTGCTTCCAGGCTCGATAATCTGGAAAGGCGTATCAACGTACAGCAGTTATCTTTTCACGAGATTCAGGCGTACTATAACAACAATCAGGAGAGGTTACGCCACCTTCCCGCCATTCGACCTCTGAACGGTATTCTTTTAAGTGGATATGGAATGCGCATGCACCCGGTCTTTAAGTATAAGAGAATGCACGACGGTGTGGATTTCAGAGCCGAAATTGGCACCGATCTTTTCGCAACGGGCGATGGTGTGGTTAAATTTGCGGGACGAAACGGAAATTACGGTAACCTCCTTACCATCGACCACGGATTTGGACTTGAAAC
>CAZXYQ010000127.1:0-7779 GCA_964644975.1 uncultured Rhodohalobacter sp. | reverse complement strand
ATTTCCGAGACGCCTTATCCACAACCAAATTTCTTGGTGAATAATGCAGGTTAAAAACGAGCATTGTTGTTTTAAATGATTTGTACTTTCAACATATTTGCTAAAGCATTATTATCAGTCCACCGATAAACTATTTTCACCTTCATGCCCGTTTGCCTATAGAATCCAAAGATACGACGTAGACAGAGTAACAACGCAAAAATAAGCAGCACGATTATCTGTAAGGTAAAACTGATTGGGATGGTTTGTGCGCACAGGTAGTCAGTATTAAAACGAATGTGAGTAAAGTACGTCGATATTTAGCGTTTATTATAGGTTTGTGGGTTCTCACCACGGGATCTGCAGCAGTGACGTATGCTCAAAACGGAGTTGAAACGGACACGCTGTCGGCAGCCGAACGGGATTCCCTGCAGCACGAACTGCGCACCATGTTCCGATCTGTGCGCGGCGGTGAAGTAACCCGACCTTTTCTAAAACCAATACCTAAAGTCTATTTTATAACGCTGCCGGCCGAAGAGGTTCAGGTTGAGCGTACCTCCGACGGTGACTTTTTTGCACGCAAATTTATACTCGGTTATCCCAGCGGTGCTGCGAGCTACTACACATTTGATCAATACAAAGAGCTGAACTTTGAAAGATCACTCCAAAACAACTGGAGCCAGCTGGTGCAGGAAGCGCGTCAGCGGCAGGAGAGAAGGCGCGGGCTGCTGGACTTTAGCCTGGAGATTCCGGGAGGAGAGCAATCGGCGTTCACAACCATTTTTGGCCGTCCGGAGGTAAACCTGCGCGTAAACGGGGTGGCGACTATGAATGTCGGGGCGTCCATTCAAAAATCGCCTGATGATGTAAACCTTCCGGAAGATCAGCGTACGCGAATCGACCCCACCTTCGACCAAAGCCTGCAGCTTAACATCCAGGGAACCATCGGGGATAAGCTTACCATTCAAACCGACTGGGACACCGAACGAACCTTCGATTATCAAAACAGGCTGAGCATCGTTTATGAAGGGTATGAGGATGAGGTTCTGAAGAGAATTGAGATGGGTAACGTATCAATGAACACGGGCAACTCGCTTATTCGGGGCAGCGGCGCTCTTTTTGGGATAAAGTCGATTGCTGAGTTCGGTCCGCTCCGCATTACTTCTGTCATTTCTCAGCAGGATGGTGAAAGCAACGTAGAGACGATCAGCGGCGGATCTCAGGAGCAGCAAATCCGGGTACGGCCGGCTGAATATGACGATGACCGGCACTTCTTTCTCGATTTTTATACCCGGCAGGAGTTCGAAAACAGTCTCTCTAATCCACAGCAGCTGAGCCAAACCTTGCAAATTGCCGATGTTGAAATTTGGAAGCTGCGGGAAACCGTACAGGCTGATGAAGGGGCGCGGCGGGCTGTGGCACTTGCAGAGATCGGCGTAGTTGAAAATCCCAATGGTGGATATTTGCCGCCAAATAATGATAACGACCGATTTTCACCGGATGTTCTGGATCAGTTCCGAGATCCGCAGGATGGAATATCTGCTGATGATCTTGGCGTTGAGGATTCAAGGAATTTTGAAGAAGGGTATTTTACGCTTCTCCGTGAGGGAGAAGATTACACCATCAATAAGGTATCGGGCTATATATCACTGAGGAGGTCTCTGGGGTCCAGAGAGGTTCTGGGTGTGGCGTTCAATTACAGAGATTTTGGTGGCAATATCATCAATGTTGGTGAAATCAACCAGGGCGGAAGCGATCGGATCTACCTTAAGATGCTGCGGCCCCGAAACGTCTCTACCGATAACGATCTGTTTCCGCTCACGATGCGAAATATCTACTCCCTGGGTGTAAGCAATATCAGCCGCGACAACCTGGAAATTGATCTTCAGTTCACTGAAGGGAATATATCACAAAACAGGCTTCCCGGTCGAACAAACACGCTTATGCAAGATCTT
The DNA here is from genome assembly GCA_964644975.1 of uncultured Rhodohalobacter sp. Lineage (GTDB taxonomy): Bacteria > Bacteroidota > Rhodothermia > Balneolales > Balneolaceae > SW132. The sequence continues at coordinate 5,845 of CAZXYQ010000127.1, read as the reverse complement.
GGCCTCGACAGGGTAGACTCGCAGGGAGCTCCCAATCCGAACAATGAGATCGATTTTGGCACCGGTACACTGAATGCACAGGAGGGACGGATTATCTTTCCATATCTCGAACCTTTTGGAAACCGGCTGATTGATCTTCTTGAAGACTCACCGGCATCGGCGGAAGATATTGAACGTCTCGTCTATCGCGAGCTCTATACGGAACGGCAGCGCAACGCGGCACAGCGATCGAAAAACGAATTTTACCGTTTTGAGGGTGTTTCGAGAGGCGGCGTGCAGGATAATTACAATCTTGGAATCGCACTTGTGGAAGGATCGGTGAGAGTCCGTGCAAATGGTGTTGAGCTGCAGGAAAATGTAGATTACCAGGTGGATTACTCATTTGGAAGCATCACCATTCTAAACGACCGGTATACCGCACCGGGCCAGGATATTACGATAGAGTATGAAAATCAGGCGCTGACCTCTATTGAGCAGAAAACATTTACCGGCATCAGGGCTGAATATGAAGTGAATAACGATGTTCGATTTGGCGGAACCTACTTCAGGTTCAATGAGCGCCCGCTGGATGATAAAATTCGTATTGGTGATGAGCCGATCAGCAACTCGATACTTGGATTCGACGCCAACGCAAGATTTGATACTCCGTTTGTGACACGTGCCATCGATGCACTGCCGCTTCTGCAGACACGGGCAGAATCTGAGATCCTTTTCAGCGGTGAGTTCGCGCAGCTTCGGCCCGGTGTGGCAGAAACAAGAGCCGTGAGACGCGCTGTTAGAAATGATGAACTCTTTCCGGATGAGGAGGATGGGCTCTCATTCATAGATGATTTCGAAGGATCGAGCATTAAATTGTCTTTGCTGAATGCAAACCGCTGGAACATTGCGGCAGCACCGGCAGCGGTGCCCGGTTATGAACCCGATGCCCAGATTTTTGAGGAGGATGATTTCCAAAGCCCGCCGGTAGCAACCAACCAGTCCCGGCGCGACCGTTCCGACCTGCGCTCCAAGTTCAGTTTTTATACAATCCCGAGAAACATATCCTCCATTCTGGGCGGGGTTCAATTTACGCCTGAAACTCAGCCGGTAAACGTGCGGGATGTATTTCCGGGCAGGGAGACGCAAAATCCGCAGGATGAGATTATAAATACTCTGGACATTCACTTTGATCCAACAAAGCGCGGACAGTACAACTACAATATGAACCTGAGAGAGCTGCTTGAGGAGACACCGGAAAAAACATGGGGAGGGATGACGGCCGTAATTCCATCAGGCCAGGAAGATTTCACTCAGAATAACATCGAATTTCTGGAATTTTGGGTTCAGCCTGTTCTGCCGGGCGGTCAGCTTCCCGGAGGTACAATGATTGATGATTATAACGGTAAAATATTTATAGATATCGGCCTGGTTTCCGAAGATGTGATTCCGAACTCCAAAAACAACACCGAGGACGGCTTGGCGCTGAATCCCGATAACCTGATCCTGGACGATTTTGATAATCCCCGTTCGGCACTGCCGGCAAATCCGCCGCCGCCCGAAGGTCAGTTTTCAAATGAAAATCGTGAACTTGAAGATGTAGGCCTGGACGGGCTTCCGAATTCAGGAGGGGTGCGCGGCCTCGACGAACAGACGGTATTTGCAGACTTTATTGAAGAGATGCGGCTGCAGTATGGCGAAGATAGCGAAGAGTTTCAGCAAATACTGAATGATCCGTCCAACGACGACTATCGCTTTTACGGGTCTTCTGAGGCTGACGGGCTGCCGCTTCATCAGCGATTTCACCGTCTGCTCGGATTTCCTGACGGAAACACACCGATCGATCAAAGTGATAACCGGGCAATCACTAACCGCCCCGATTCCGAAGGGCTTGTAAACCCATCTACCGTAAATCTTACCAACGCCTACTACCAGTATGAAGTCGATTTTAATCCGGCGGATCAGTCCAGGCTGAGAATTGGCGAGCCGGGGACATTTATTGTGGATCAAGTAGGAAATCCCGGGGATCCGCAGCAGGACAGATGGTACCAGGTGCGAATACCGATCGAGGAGTTTAAGCGCCAGGTAGGAAACATCGACGATTTTCAGAATATCACCTACATCCGATTCTGGATGTCAGGGTACGAGCAGCCATTTACACTGCGATTTGCAAGTATGGAATTTGTGGGTAGTCAGTGGCGGCAGGATGATTCGATCAACCAGCAAAGTGATCCCAATGCCAATATTCGAATCAGCACAATCAATATTGAAGAGAACTCTAATCGCCGCCCGTTCCCGTATCGTCAGCCGGCCGGTGCTATTCGGTCGCAGGATCGCAGCAGTCAGCTTCAAAGTCTTCAGAATGAACAGTCTATCGTTCTGCAGGCGGAAAACCTCGGCCCTCAATCCCTTCAGATGATAAAAAGAGTTTATCCCGGAGGATTGAACCTGCTGGATTACTCCAACATGCGAATGTTCGTTCATGGCGAAGGGTACAATAACCGCGATGAAGTTGAGCTGGTGATGCGTTTTGGCAACGATCTTGAGAATAACTACTACGAGTACCGTCAGCCGGTTACACCGTCGGACGAAAATTTTCCCTTCCAGGATTTCGATCCAGGCAACAACCCCCAGCTCCGTGAAGAGGGCGAGCAGATTTGGCTCTATGACGAAAATAGCATGAATATTGTGCTCTCGGCATTCAACCAGCTTAAACAATTAAGGGATCAGGAGTTTGGTTTTGACCTTGATGGCGTGTATGAAAGGGGAGACCTGCTCGAAAATGCGGCCCCGGGCGCCGTTGTAGCAATCCGGGGGAACCCCTCTCTCGGGCGGGTTACAGAGATCGGTATGGGGGTTCGTAATCCATACGATCCGGATATGCCCAATGGCCCCGGTTCGCCCGTTGTGGATGCCGAACTGTGGCTAAACGAGCTCAGAGTTTCGGGCTACGATAATGAGCGCGGCTGGGCAGCTAACGCCAGTGCCCGGTTTAAGCTGGCCGATTTTGCAACCGTAAACGGTAATATTACCCGTCAGACGCAGGGTTTTGGGTCTCTCAACTCACGGCTGGGGCAGCGTCGTGTGGATAATCAAACCGCTTTTGATGTTAGTACAACCATCAACCTCCACAGGTTTATCCCGGAGAGGTATGGGTGGAACATACCGCTGAGCTTGTCTACACGACAGTCGTCTTCGATACCAAAATTTCTGCCCAACCAGGGAGACATCCGTCTTTCAGATTTTGAGAGTGCGGTTCGAGCGAATAACAACCTTGATGATAATCAGCAGGATATTTTAATTAATGAGCAGCGGCGGGAGGCGGAAACCTATTCCGAAAGCTATGCACTTAATTTATCAAACATATCTAAACGAAATTCGCAAAATAGGCTGATTCGCTACACGGTAGATAACACTACGTTTAGCTACAACTACAACACCCGCTCGGGAAGAAATCCACAGCAGCTTTTTCAGGATGACTGGAGTTTTAATACGTCGCTGCGGTATTCGCACTCCTTCAGGAATGTATCGTTTTGGAGGCCGCTGCAGTTTTTGGAAGATGTGCCGGTCTTGGGTACCATTTCCAGCCTGGGAATCGGATATAAACCCAACAACGTTACGACATCTATCTCGGCAAACCGGTCCTTTGATGAGAGAAAACGCCGGGTTTTGGAAGGTCAGGACGAGCTGCCTCTTCAGCAGAACCATAACTTTACCTACAACACAGCATTTGGATTTGGCTACAACCCGATACGATCAGTCACAACCTCATTTCAATCGAGGAATACATTCGATTTAGGGCGCTTTACGGTTCGTGATGCAGGCCTTGGCGGGGTGGATGAAGATGCATTTGAACCCATTCCCACATTTCGTGTTTTAAATGATCTTGTGTCGGATACGCTAAGCCCGAGAAGAGATACCTACAGTGAAGATTACACTGCAAGCTGGCAGCCTCGTCTGAACCAGGTGAGCGGCCTTCAGTGGGTAACGTACAACCTTCGGTACGGTGGGGGATTCAGGTGGCAAAACTCATCATTCGGATCAAATCTCGGGGCAACTGTTTCAAATAGCTTCAGGCTCGATCATACTCTCAGGCTCGATATCAATAACCTGCTCAGGCGTTCATCAACCTACACAGATGCGGTTAATTCCGACAGGCAGGAGAGGCGCGAACGTCAGGCCAGGAGTAGTCGGGATGAGGATGTTGAACCGTATGGATTGGATGAGCAGGCGGTTTACTTTGGCAGAAAGCTGCTGCTGGCGGCATTTAGTATTCAAACCCTTGAAGTAAACTATAACAACTCCAAATCTTCTTCACAGGCCGGCTATGCGGGTGGCTCGCAGCTGTATGATCTTTTTAATGATGACAAGCTGGCGCCGGGATTTTTATACCGTCTGGGTGTTGAAGAGCGTATTGGCACCAATCAGCTGATCGATAATATAGATGGACAGTCGATTATACAGCTGCCCGCGAACAATACGTTTAACGATGACATCAGTTTAAGCGCCAGGTTCAACCCGTTTAATAATTTTTCGCTCGATTTGTCGTGGCAGACGCAGTGGGATGAAAGGCTAACGGAATCCATTGCATTGGATCCAGACAGTGAGATCTCTGCTGTACAAACGTCATCCGGAAATATTTCATCGTCGGTATGGGCGTTTGGCCGCGGGTACAGGGAACTTTTTGATTTGCAGATGCAAACTGCTTTTGATGATATGGCGGCAAATGAAAACATTATTTCAGATGCTATTGGTGATGGTGATGGACGAACGGTACTGAACCGGCTGACCCTGCAGGAGGATTTCCGCGAAGCGTATCTAGGCAGGGAAGGGTCTATTGGTGAGAAAAATTTCACCCCCATACCGCTGCCTAACTGGAGAATAAACTGGACCGGAATCGAGAATCTGCTGCCTTTTGTAGGCCGGTACATGCAGCGGGCATCTATATCACACGCCTACACAGGCCGTTACCGGATGGGGTGGTCACTGAACAACGATCCGGGCTCCGAAATTACCCGTAACGTGGGCGCATACACCGTATCCAGTTTCCGGTCTGAATTTGAGCCTACATCACTGAATGTTGAACGACGGTTTGCACCGCTGGCTCAGCTTAACGTAACCTGGGACAACGGCCTTCGTACTCAGGTTGGATATGAAACGAGCATGGTGACCAGCATGGCGCTTTCGAACGTTCAGGTAACCGAGCGTACATCAAAGGGAGTTAACTTCTCATTTGCCTACACCATTCAAAATTTTAGTCTGCCATTTTTCAGGACGCTACAAAACGATGTAGATATTTCACTAAATGGAAACTTTATAGATGATAAGGAGGAGCGATTTTTATTGGAAACAGACATTTCCAATGCCCTTCAGGCCGGAAGCGATCAGATTGTGAGGGACCCTTCATTTTATACCATTAGTGATCCAAGGGTTTCAGGGCAATCGCGCTTTAACGGCTCTATTGTAGTTGGATACAGATTTTCGAATACGTTTCAATCCAACTTTGAGTATACCTATACCAGTACAAATCCAAAATCGACCCGGACATTCTCCCGAACCACTCACGATATCCGGTTTAACGTAAGGATTAATATTTCCTCGAATTAATACAGTGGTCAGAAAATCACAACCTGACCGCCAAAGGTGCCGCTTCAGCGGTGCACCTACCAGATCTGTCAGCGTTGATTACCGGTTATGCCACTAGACAAGAGCGTTAAAGGGCACTGTCCCGACGCTGACAGAAACCGGAAAAGCGCCGGCATGCTGTCAGGTCTCTTTTCACCTTTCACCTTTCACCTTTCATTTCACTTCTCTCCCTTGCTCCAACCACCAAAAATAGTACTCCCCCGGCGGTAACGAAAAGCATCAG
>CAZXYQ010000126.1:0-7779 GCA_964644975.1 uncultured Rhodohalobacter sp. | reverse complement strand
TACTTTGCGCAACTCTACCGAGAACAATATTACTCAATACTATTAATATGATCGTATTTCCCGGATTAATTACAACATTTTGGACAGGTGTGTCATAAAATGAATATAAAATGCAATCACTACTATTTACGGTGCTGATTCACTGATAGCTTCAGACTTCTCAGGAAATGATGTTGGGTCAAAAATCTTTTCAACTTCGCCGTGCAGTTTTTCGGCAAGTTCTTTTCGATCGGTAGATTGAACCGGATTTTTGCCAAAACGGATGGTACAGTTCGTGCGCCGGGTTTGGGCAAACTTAACAACATGACTTCCAAACGATTCCCGCCCGCCATAAAAGCAGACGCTGTCTATCGCGGGTAAATCACCGGAAGCTGTTTCGTAGTGCAGGGAGGCGGTGTGAACAGGGTAGTTTACAGAGGCGGGATATTGAAGAAGCGGCGCGTGAAATCGTCTCACTTTACTTCCCTCGGTTGACGTCCCCTCAGGAAAAACAATTAGCCCCTGGTATTTATTGAGTGAATTAGTGATCAGCTCATTTACACGCTTCACGTCGGTACGTTTTGTGCGATCCACAAAAATCACGCCGACTGAATCCACCATTTTTCCAAGCACAGGCCAGCTTCTGACCTCTTTTTTTGCCACAAACGTGCATTTCAGCTGAATAAACAGCGGAATAATATCGACGTAGCTCATGTGATTGCAAACTATAAAGAAGGGGGCTTTAGGCGGGGTGCCTTCGGCTTTAATGTGAATGTTGAAAATCAGCGCACTGACTTTTGCCCAGCTTCTCATGAATAGATTTCGCCATGGTTCGTACTTCAACCCGGTGAGCTTTAGTGGTCCAAGGCCAATCATATAGATCGACCACGTGATGAGAGTATAAACTGTTAGGGTGAGCAGTTTTAAATATGCAATTCCTTTTCTCATGCAGATTGTATCGTTGAAAGAGTGCAGCAATTTGACGGAATATCAAATATAGTACATTTCACGAAGGATTATCAGCACAAAAACTTTTCTCGGAAAGCGTTGTCGGTAAATGTATTGTGTAAATTAGGGAGAGTTAAAAACGTAGACCAGTACATTGACTCCGAATCGCAGTGCAGCTTCTGTAATTTGTTGGGGATTGCTGTGTTCGTCGTACGCCCATCCGTCTGAAGGATTTGATTCGTACGTGTAAAGCAGCACCATTCGTCCATGACGGTAAACCGCAAATGCCTGGGGTGGAAGCCCGTCGTGCTCATGAACTTTTGGAGGGCGGCCATCGGGAAAAGAGTAAACGTTGCCGTAGATGGGGTGATCAGCCGGAAGCTCTATAAAATCTTCGTCGGGAAAAATTCTCTTCAGGATCGGCCTCACATATTCATCCATTCCGTAATCATCATCCACGTGCAGAAAGCCACCATTTTCAAGATAACGACGGAGGTTTTCCATCTCTGAGTCGTTTACGCTGATGTTTCCATGACCCGTCATAAACAGGAACGGGTAGTTAAAAATGTCGCGGCTGCCGAGCTGTACATCGTCATAGCGCGAACTGATATTAATGGGCAGATTTTCACGGGCATATTGGGCGAGATTGGTGAGCGCCGTAGGTGAGCTGTACCAGTCGCCCCCTCCGCGATACTGAACCCGCGCAATTTTGAACTCGCCGTTATCCTGAGCTTCAAGAATCGGTACAAGCGCCAGTGGAAGCAAAAAGATAAATGCGGCAAACAGGTGTTTCACGATGGAGAACTCGATAGTTAGAACTTTCTGTTATTCAATGAAGGTACGTATCATACTACGATTCCTGAAAGAATAAATTATGCTGAAGCTCAAATGGAGCGTAAAAGTTTCTAGGCCTTAAGGTGGATTGGTTGTCTTGCAGGGTTACGGATATATCACACCTACGGTGCTTCCATTGTTTATGCTCGCTCTTAACCCTAGGCCACCGCTGCGCTGTGACCTAGGGCTACGAATATGGCGTCCCGTAGCGGGACTGTCATTATCGGTGTCATTGCTATTTAGTATTCACAGAGACCGAAAATACAATTCGCTAATGCAGTATTGAATGACAGAACAGGAAGCTTAGCTATAGAAATAATGAATGTGACACTACGAAGTGTAGTTTAAAGATAATTGAAGCAGATATAAAAGATATTTCAGATGTTGAGATAACCCTAGTGATGTGTCAACGGTGAGCTATTCTATGAGTCATCGGATGAGTCATCCATGAATCATATATTGATCCAGCATGACTAGATTTTTCGAAAAACTCATCCGATGACTATCACACATTTTATCGATGACACTGTACTAAAATATCTTTGTACCTCACGCAAACTCATCTAGGTTTTTCTTCTTGTTTGCTCCTTTCAGAATGGTGTGCGATTCGTCATGAGCTTCGTCCGGCTCCAGGTGAATCGTGATGATTGCATCGGTCATCAGAGAGTCAATCAGCTTCCTTTCAAGAATTGTGGCTTCATCGTGGGCGTCTTTAAGGTTGATTTCATCATCAAAGACGAGATGAAATTCTATCCAGGTGGTATTGCCGGATGTACGATGGCGCAGATGGTGCCACCCCTTGGCTTTTTCGGGCAGCTGCTCATTCAGTACGCCGGTCAGCGCGCTGTCAGCCGATGGGTTACGGGTATCCATCAACCCTTTTACGGAGAAGCTGAGCAGTTTATACGCCTCATACATGATGTAGCCGGCGATCATGAGGCTGACAATCACATCAATAAAAAGCCAGTCGGTGAAGTGTATAACAACCAGGGCGGTGACCACCCCACCACTGGTCCAAACATCGGTAAGCGTGTGTTTTCCGTTGCTGACGGCGATCATATTATCATGCTTCCGGCCGATATTAAGAACATAGCTTCCAAGCACCAGGTTAATCAAGGCCGCAGCTACCAGCAGGATGATGCCGGCGCCCATGTTTACGATTTCGATACCGGTGATCATGCTCTCGAACGCATGATAGAGAATAGAGAAGCCGGCAACGATGATGATCGCGCCCTCTGCTCCGACGGATAAGAATTCAACCCGTTCATGGCCGTAATGATGATCGTCATCGGCGGGCTTAATGCTCAGATAATATCCATACACCACAAACATGACGGCAAAGATGTGCACCACAGATTCAGCAGCATCAGAAAGGGCGGCAGTAGAATCAGTTACGACAAAGGCTGCAATCTTCAAAGAGAGCGAGAAGAGCGACACAAACAGGCTAATGAGCAGGGCTCGTTTTACTTCGTCGAAAGTTGCCATCGGTTCTGAAAAACGTAATGGATGAAAATAAAATAGTACTCAGGCAAACAGTAAATTGCCAATTTTTTATAGAAATGGTTTAACCCGAATTATTCGCCGCAAAACTTCGGGGGTGTAGAACCGCAATTTTTTAGTGCCTTACATTGAAGTGCACTTTTCTTCGTGAACAATACGGGTTTGAAACCCCTCACATAATTCCACGGATGGATGCTACGGCCACAACCGCAGCGAGTAGCCACAGGTAATACGAAAAGACACGGAACTGCGCCTTGTAGAGGAGATGAATCACAATCTTAAGGGCAAATATTCCGACAATTGCTGAAACCACAAATGCGGTAATCAGTACCGGCAAGGTTAACGTAAGTCCGCCAAGGCTCATCACTTCGATCGTTTGAAGAAGCGACGCACCCAGTATGGTGGGTATGGCCAGGAAAAAGCTGTATTCGGCCGCCCATTTTCGCTGCATACCGGCAAAAAGGGCAAATGCAATGGTCATTCCGCTTCGACTCAGGCCCGGCATCAGGGCAAAGGCCTGCGCGGATCCAATGATGATCGCCATGCCGATGCCAATTTGACGCAGTCCTATTTTTCGCGGCGGCAGTTTATCAGTAAACCAGAGGATCACGCCGGTTGTTGCGAGTGTACCGCTTATGATCAGCGGGTTTGCAAACACCTGCTCAAACATCGCCTTGAGTGGAAAACCGATCGCTCCGGTCATAAATACAGATAGGAGCCCGAGGAAGGTGAGTTTACGGTAAAGTCCGCCAATTGGGGTGTTCTCACCGGTCTTTAACTCGTAAAAACCGGAGAGCGTATTTTGAATAAACTTGGTTAGGCTGTCACGAAAAACATACGCGATGGATACCAGCGTGCCTACATGCACAATCAGGTCGAAAAGAATCATCTCCGGCGAATCGGGATCGGGCAGAACAACTCCGCGACTGATTAGTAAGTGCTGAACAAGAGCCAGGTGGCTGGTGGAGCTGACCGGGAAAAACATGAATATTCCCTGGATGATGCCCAATAAAATTGCTACCCAAATGGCCATTTGTAAAAATAGAGTAAATGAGAATTCACCTGACGTCTTGAAGGGGCATATGATACGGGTTTTATTATCGTATCTAAATTTTAGATTTTAAGCGCAGAGTAAATTATAAATTCTGAGCTATAGCTGGGGGGTAGTTTTTCTATCTTATCAGAATGAATAAACCAGATACGCACTCATGACAGAGATCCTTCTTGTTGGGTTGGGCGGCGCAATCGGTGCCGTATTGCGATACCTCACCGGCATCGCTGCAATGGAGCTTTTTAATAAACCACGCGTCTACACCGGAACGCTGATCGCAAATGTTACCGGCTGTTTTCTTGTCGGTATTTTGCTGGCATTCTTTGCTCAGGCTGGCGACATATCTGAATCGCTGATTCTGTTTTTTACCGTCGGCATTTTAGGTTCCTATACCACATTTTCAACATTTGCACTCGAAAGCGGTAAACTGCTCAAAGGCCCCGTTTCGAAACTGCTTCTGTATCTGTCCTGGCAAATAGCCGGTGCATTTCTGGCATTGGTCGCCGGTTTTGAGCTGACTGCATTCATTATCGGGCTGGGCGGATGAAATATTCAATAGCATCAAATATCGGCTGGGTTGCACTGGGTGGCGTTTGCGGAGCGTTGCTAAGGCATGGCACGAACAGACTTTTCGGCATTCTTGCAGCGGATTCACATTTCATCACCGCAACCACAATTGAGAACCTGCTTGGTAGTTTTTTGATGGGAATACTCTTTGTTATTTTGAGTAAACAGACTGAAAAAAATGACCGTATCAATCTGTTTCTTATAACCGGTCTGCTTGGCAGCTACACAACATATTCGGGGTTTATGGCCGAGGCATTTGTGTTCTACTCAAGCTCTTTCACGCTTTTTGCCGCGTATATCTCCAGTCAGATTTTTATGGGTGTGGCAGTGTTGATTATGGGGATGAAGCTTGCAGAAAAAATCTATATAAAGCGTGTAAATAACTGAACTACAATTATAAGCTGTGGTTACCAACCCCTTTCTTGTCAGACTTTTGAAAGCTGAGCGTGAACACATGCAGATCGGGATCCTCTGTGTATCCGTATTCGGCATCAAGCTGACTTGATAGCACATCAATAAGATGAAAGCCGGCCTCACTGATATCCTCTCCCTCAATTCTTTCCCTGATAGACTGTCCGTTGTGGTGAATCGTCAAGAGAATGGAGTCTTTATCATCAGACTCCGCAAGGTCAAGATCAAATACCCCTTCATCAACAGTTTTATACCCGTGCTTCACAAGGTGTATAATCACTTCATTAACGATCAGCGAACATGGAATCGACTGGTTGATACTCAGGTCAGATTTGTCGCATCGGAATGATGTTTTTATTCGGTTTGAAGAGTTCAGACTGTTGATAGAGCTGATGCTTACCTTCTCAATATTTTCTGCAAAATTTAATCTCGAAAAATTATCAGACCGGTATAGCTGTTCATGAACGGTTGCCATACTTGCAATTCTGGCCACATTTACGAGTAGTTTTCCCTGAACGCTGACATCCTGCTCCATCATCGCCTGCATTTGGATCAGGCTGGAAACCACCGCCATATTGTTCTTTACGCGGTGATGAATCTCTCCAAGCAGCATCGTTCTCTCTTCGTGCATCCGCGCATTGGTGATGGCAATTGCAGCCTGGTTTGCAAGAGCCTGGAAAAGGGGGACTTCCTCCTGTAAATATTGCTCCGCATTCTCCTTGTTAATAGCTTGCAAAACACCAATCACTTCCTGGGATTGGTTAAGCAGGGGGGTACAAAGTATATTGCGGGTGATAAAAATTTCCGGGTTAAAGTCTCCTCTGAAGCGTTCGTCGGCTGAAACATCGTTCACGATCTGAGGCTTCCCGTTTTCGGCTACCCAACCCGCAATACCTTCACCCATTGGAAACCGTTTGCCTGTAATCGCATCCCCGGCCGGGCCGGTTGGTATGCTCAGTATCATCTCGTTCGTCAGATTATCAATTAAAAATACTGAACAGGCCTCGCTGTCCGTGATAATTTTTGCCGCATCGATGATATTTAGAAGAACTTTGTTGATATCGAGATTGGAGTTGATCTGGCCGATCAGCTTAAGCAACAAGTCTAGCTTTTCTTTGTGAAATGATTCTTGAATGAGACTGTTCATACTTATTTGGATTGTTCAATCATGCGACGCTGCAATGTCATCTCACTGCCGTCCGGGCTGAAAACAGGTAATAGATAGTGATTAAAGGGTAGAGAAATCGTGCATACCAATAAAATATATATGGCTTTATATAGATAGTTCAATCATCGCTTTTTTTGGCATTTTCTTAAGCCTAACTGAAATTATTAAAATTCTTTAATATTTATCTCGGAAAATAAAAGACACAGTATTCTATTTTATTCAGAGAGCTTCTAATCAAGAGATCGAAATTATCACTATTTTTTAACATGTGTATTCCTGAAATTTTCGAAACCGTCCAATTGTAACGGCAGGATAAACATGAAAATCTTTTAAGCAGCATTAATTTTGTAGTCTACTCAGGAATCAAAATAGCCATGATTTTATGGCAAGAGTAAAGAAAAAAGTACTTCCCGTTCTATATTCCATAAAACTAAGGATATCCATGGCAAAGCTGTGGACCGGAAAGAAGCTTGGCCTGGTCCGATCGGTCATGATTATGCCATATCAGGGTTTTGGCAATGGAAAAGAACTGTTTTTCCCGGGAAGAGTACTGGGAGACCGGGATATCGGAAAATCGGAGCCGGAGGATAGCAGATGGCGAAACTTCAAAAGAATGTACAAGCGCTTCATGACATGGCAAATACCTGAAGCGAAGGTAGAGGCCTCATTTGACGGGATCACAAAATCGGCAACCACCGACGATAAAGGGTATTATGAATTCAGGATGGAACTGCCTGATCCAATGACAGATCACAATCCATGGCAGATCATTGAGGTGAAGCTGGTAAATAAGGTGATTAAAAACCAAAAACCTCCGATGGTTCACTGCTATGTGTTTGTTCCTCCTGAGAATGTGGAATTCGGTGTCATTTCCGATATCGATGATACTATTGTGCCCACGGGTGCAACAAGGATGTGGGAGATGCTAAAAACCACGTTCCTGGGCAATGCTCATACAAGAACACCTTTCCCGGGAGTTGCTGCATTTTACCAGGCAATGTCTAAAGGACTGGTGGGACGCGAAAACAATCCGTTTTTCTACGTCTCAAGTTCTCCATGGAATTTGTACGATTTCCTGCGGGAACTGATGATCGTTCATCACCTTCCGCAAGGTCCGTTAATGCTGAGAGATATCGGATTGAGCCGGGAACAGTTTATAGCCGGCAGTCATACAGATCATAAGCTTGCTCAAATCGAAAGAGTGTTCGACATCATCCGGGATATTCCATTTATCCTGATTGGCGATTCAGGCCAGCACGATGCCGAAATTTACCTGCAGGTAATCAGGGATTATCCCGGCAGGGTCAAAATGGTGTACATT
>CAZXYQ010000125.1:0-7782 GCA_964644975.1 uncultured Rhodohalobacter sp. | reverse complement strand
AAAAATTATCGGCTTGGTGATCCCTTGAAACCGGAAACCACACTTGGTCCAATGGTTCGCAAATCAAACGCTGAAAAAGCTGATAATGAGATCCGGCGGGCGATTGAGCAAGGTGCAAAGCCTTTGATCGGTTTCTCCGATTTTCCCGATCTGAGCTATCCGTTGCTCGCCCCGCAAATTCTTGTGAATGTGGATCACACCATGAATATTATGCAGAATGAGATGTTTGCCCCCGCGATTGGAGTCATGTCGGTTGAGAGCGACGAGAAGGCTATCCGGCTCATGAATGACAGCCCGTACGGCTTAACTGCATCCGTCTGGACCCGCGATCCCGAAAGAGCCGTGGCTATTGGCGACAAAATTGAGACGGGAACCTGGTTCATGAATCGCTGCGACTATCTTGATCCCGCCCTGGCCTGGAGCGGCGTTAAGAACTCAGGGCGCGGCTGCACGCTCTCCGTGATGGGCTACGACTACCTTACCCGCCCCAAATCGTATCACCTGAAAATGGGTCCGCAATGAAAACCGCACTCCTCGTTTGCGATCACGTCCCGGAAAGCCTTGTTCAAACTTATGGCACCTATCCCGATATGTACGGGCGCCTATTAAAGCTTCCATTCGACACATTTTATGTTTGCGACGGCATTTTCCCGGATGTTGAGGAGTACGATCTCTTTGTGTGTACCGGCTCCAAATATTCAGTTTATGAGGATTACCCGTGGATTCATACACTCAAAACATTCACGCTGAACGCCTATAAAGCCGGTAAAAAATATGTGGGCGTATGTTTTGGTCATCAGATGATCGCAGAGGCGCTTGGCGGAACCGTTCAGCCGGCAAAGCAGGGATATTTGATCGGTGTTCACCAATTTACGATCCTCAAAGAAAAAGCGTGGATGATACCGTTTGAACCCACATACAGCGTTCTTATGCTCTGCAGAGACCAGGTAGCAGATATGCCAACAGGTACGGAGCTGCTGGCATCTTCCCCCGATTGCGGGGTTGGAATATTTACGGTTGGCAACCATTTTTTAGGAATCCAGGGGCACCCCGATTTTACTCCCGAATATAACAAGTCCCTGTTTCAGTCGAGGCTGCAGAAATCAGAACCTGAAAAAGTCCGGCTGGCAATCAAGAGCCTGAAACAGAAGCCTGAAAACAGTAAAATTGCGGGATACATCCATCGCTTTATAACCCAAAACTAAACCAACGAAGTCATGAAAACAGAGGGAAAACTTACCGTTGAAGAGCTAAAAAACAGAGCAAAATCGGAGGAGATCGAAACGGTAATTGTGGCGTTTACCGATCATTACGGCCGCTTGATGGGAAAGAGATATGATGTGGATTTCTTTCTGGAAAGCGTTGTTGAAGATGGTTCGCACGCTTGCGACTATCTGCTCACCACCGATATGCCGATGGAACCGGTTCAGGGATACGATTTTGCCAACTGGGATCGGGGCTATGGCGACTTTCACCTGGTACCCGACTTCGATACGCTTCGTGAGGCGAACTGGCTCGACCGAACCGCGATGATCTTTTGCGACCTCGAATCGGGCCCTGACCATAAACCGGTAGCCGTTGCGCCCCGCACAATTTTAAACAGACAGCTCGACAGACTTGAGAAGGCGGGCTATAGATCCTATGCAGCCTCTGAACTGGAGTATTACCTCTTTGAAAACGATTATCGATCAGCGAACGAAAAGTCATCCGCACGATTAACCCCCACGGGTTGGTATATTGAAGACTACCATATTCTGCAGGGAACCCGGATTGAGTATTTCACAGCATCAGCCCGCAGACATCTAAAAAAGTCGGGCGTGCCGGTAGAGAACTCCAAGGGTGAGTGGGGCCTTGGTCAGCACGAGCTGAATATCCGCTACGCACCCACGCTGGAGATGGCCGATCGCCATATTGTCTATAAGCAGTGCCTGAAAGAGCTGGCCGACAGCTTCGGGATTTCGGTTACGTTCATGGCTAAGTTTCATGAGGATCGGGCCGGATCAAGCTGTCACCTGCATATAAGCCTCCGGGATAACGATAAGAATATTTTTGTGGGTGATGAGAATTTCGGGCCAGTAAAAGCTTCAAAAAAGTTTGGCTGGTTTCTGGGCGGATGGATTAAATATGTGCCGGATGTGATGGTTTTCTATGCCCCAACCATAAACTCCTACAAACGATACGTTGATGAATCCTGGGCACCAACCCGCCTTGCGTGGAGCCACGATAATCGCACTGCCGGGTTCCGGGTGGTTGGTTCCGGCGAAAACCTCCGGATTGAATGCCGCATTCCCGGCGCCGACTGCAACCCGTATCTCGCGTTCGCCGCATCCATAGCCAGCGGGTTGAAAGGCCTTAAGGATAAAATCGATCCGCCCGAATGTTTTGTGGGAGATGTCTACTCAGCAAAAGAGCTGAAGCATGTACCCAAAACTCTTCAGGAGTCGCTGAATCACTTCCACAATAGTAAATTCACTGTCGATAAATTTGGACAGGATGTGGTGGATCACTACTCCCATTTCTATCAAAAGGAGATCGATGCATTTAACAGGTCTGTGACAGACTGGGAACAAAAACGATATTTTGAACAGATTTAAACCGGATGATGAAGCTTAAAAACAGAACCGCAATCATAACAGGCGGTGCCAGCGGAATTGGGAAAGCCTCTGCAATTCTTTTTTCAGCCGAAGGGGCCAAGGTGGTCATAGCAGATATCCAGCAGGATTCGGCTGCAGATGTTATTGCCCTGATACAGCAAAACGGTGGAAAAGCGACATTTGTAAGAACCGATGTCTCCCGCGCAGAAGATTGCCAAAATATGGTAGAACACGCCTTGAAAACATATGGTGAGATACACATTCTGTTCAACAACGCCGGGATCATGCATGCGGAAGATAGCTCAGCCGAAGGAACTGGCGAAGATATATGGGACCGGACCATGAATATAAATGCAAAGGGGGTGTTTCTCTGCTGTAAGTATGGTATTCCCGCTTTGAAAAAATCGGGCGGTGGCAGCGTAATAAATACCGCATCGTTTGTCTCAATGATCGGTGCCGCCACATCACAGGTCGCCTACACCGCAAGCAAAGGCGCGGTGCTCTCCTTTACCCGCGAACTGGCCGTAATACACGCCAGGGAGGGGATTCGCGTAAATGCACTTTGTCCCGGTCCGCTAAAAACGGAGCTGCTTATGAAATTACTGGATACGGAAGAGAAGAAAAAAAGACGCCTGGTTCACATCCCGATGGGACGATTTGGTGAGGCTGACGAAATCGCTAAAGCGGCTCTGTTTCTGGCCTCGGACGATTCATCCTACATAACAGGCACCAATTTTATGGTAGATGGCGGAATTACAGCGGCCTATGTCACGCCTGATGAATTGTGAGAAAAATCCGTCTCAGCTATTTGGTCCTGCAGAGACTGAACCCTAACCATTGCACTGGCAGCATAGATTTCAGCTTGTTGAGAACTTTTATAAAGAAGATCTCCTATTTCCCATATCCCTCCACCAGGTTAAAGACCCCCGGAATATTCACCAAACTCATTTTCTGCACGAGTAGCTCAAAATTGGGCTTCCACCTTTTCTTATATAGAATCAATGTTATCAATGCTTTAAATAATAATACAGTCAAATTTGTGAATAATCCGGGACAAAACTCTGCTTGCAGGTCATCGAGTATTGGCTTTATTTAAAATCTTAGATTTGAACAGGTTTAAACTCAAGAAGTAATTAATGGATTTTAAAAAACAGAAACCGGGCACCACTTCCGTATGGGCCGGCGAAACAGATCGTTTTCCCTATGGCAGCCATACCGTCCCCATAACCAGCACAGTAACATTTGCATATGATGATATAGATGAATGGTACGAAGTTGCCAAAGGGAACCGCGAAGGAGATATCTACAGCCGTAATACCAACCCGACGGTGCAGGTACTGGAAGAGAAAATACGTGTTCTGGAGCATGCAGAGGCGGCTACCTCATTTTCTACAGGAATGGCGGCGATCAGCAATACTCTCTTTGCTCTCCTGAAACCGGGCGACCGAGTCGTTTCAATCAAAGATACGTATGGCGGAACCAGCCGCATTTTCCTTGAATATCTGCCAAAAATTAATGTAGAAGTCACTCTATGTGAAACTATGGATCACACCCAGATTGAGAAGGAGATCGCCAAAGGATGTGATCTGGTTTACCTGGAAACACCCACCAATCCAACGCTAAAGGTGATCGACCTTGCGCGTATCGCCCGGGCTGCTAAAAAGGTGGGTGCCGTAACGGTGGCGGATAATACGTTTGGAACTCCAATCAATCAAAATCCGCTGGAACTTGGAGCTGACCTGGTGCTTCACAGTGCTACAAAATTCCTTAACGGCCACTCTGATGCAATGTGTGGGCTTCTCTGCGGCAGAGCTGATCTGATCCGTGACGTATTCAGATATCGTGAGATCAACGGTGCGAGTCTCCACCCCGACACTGCCTATATGGTTATCCGCGGAATGAAGACGCTTGAGCTCAGGGTTCAAAGGCAGAACGAGAACGCGATTGCGATCGCCCGGTTTCTCGAAGAGCACCCAAAAGTCCGCGAGGTTTTCTATCCGGGGCTTGAGAGTCACCCGCGGCATGAAATTGCAAAAAAACAGATGAGCGGCTACGGTGGAGTGCTCAGTTTTTCTTTGGATGGAGATTACGAGTCGGTTAAGACATTGCTTCACAACCTGTCGTTTGTACATCTTGCCGCCAGCCTTGGATCTGTAAGCTCACTTGCCGGCCCACCGCGGACAACCAGCCATGTAGAACTCACCACCGAACAGCGTAAGCAGCTCGGCATTTCAGAAACCCTGATTCGATACTCCGTTGGTATAGAAAACAGCAGTGATTTGATTGAAGATTTGGAAAAGGCTCTCGAGTTGATATAGCCCAGTACATACAAAAGCATTATGAACAGCTACATAAAAAGGTGTCTTTTCAACGTAATAGGAAGAATTCACTCTACTGTTGCATATACAATACAACTAAAACACGTCATTTACTCTAAATGAACCGATCAGCATACATTGAACGAACTCTCCGGAAACTGGTTCAGATCAACTCTGTAAATCCATCATTAGAAGCCGGCGGTGGCGGTGAAGAGGAGATCGGGCAATTTATTTCGGAGGAGTTGTCATTACTCGGAATTCAGCATGAAGTGGATACAATTGCAGAGAAGCGGGTTAACGTTACGGCCACGATTCCGGGCTCTGGCAGCGGGAGATCTCTGATTCTAAACGCGCATATGGATACAGTAGGTACGGCCGGTATGGACGCCCCGTTCTCAGGTGAGATCAAAAACGGTAATTTATACGGCAGAGGCTCCTACGATATGAAGGCGAGTATCACGGCCATTCTATGCGCTGCAAAAACGTTGATAGATGAAGGGCAAAAACTGGGCGGAGATCTGATTCTCTCATTTGTGGCTGACGAGGAGTATGAAAGCATCGGTGCCAAACAGTTTGTTGAAAAATACCGAGCTGATGCGGCTATTGTAACCGAGCCGACCGATCTGCAAATCTGTTTGGCGCATCGGGGATTTGGCGTATTTAAAATTACAACGCACGGAAAAACAGCGCACGGAGGAAAGCACCGGCTTGGAGTTGACGCCAATACCGGCATGGGTCTGCTGGTGGCCGAGCTGCATAAATACGGAAAAAAACTACCTCAAGAATTGAAGCATCCTCTGTGTGGAGAAGCATCCATGCACATTCCCCTGATTGAAGGCGGCAACAGTCTCTTTATCTACTCTAATAGATGTACTGCACACCTGGAAAGACGTACACTGCCCGGAGAAACGGAACAGAGTGTGATGGATGAGTTAAAACGAATCATCAAGAACCTGGAGAAAACAGAGCCCGATTTTAAGGCTTCCATTGAACCGCTGATCTGGCGCGATCCCTATGAAATAGATCCTGACAGGCCGATCGTAAAACATGTCGAATCAGCATCGGATACTGTTCTTAAAAAACCCTCAAACTTTATTGGCCATACCTGGTGGGAAGATTCAGCCATCTTTGGAAAAGCCGGTATCGACACGGTAATATTGGGCCCTGCAGGCGGTGGAATTCATGAAGCAGAGGAGTGGGTGGAACTTGAGTCAGTAGACAATCTTTCAGAGATTCTTTACCGGACTGCAGTCGATTTTTGCAGGTAAAGAAGCGTAGAAATGACCTATCAAAAATAGATGGAAGAAATATAATCGTTTGTCAGAATGCTGGCCATTTATTTTTCTCTTGTGGTGTAGAATAATCCAATAGAGGTTGGCTTATGAATTAGTCTTGTCGATTCTTTATTTCAGCCAACTTCAAGTAAATCATCGATCTATCACAAACGTCCCTGTGCTAATGCGTTCCTCTGATCCTTCCACCGCAACAGCTTTAAGCTCATAGCGGTACTCGCCATTAGCATAATCACTTGCGTCAAGAGCAACCGAGTACCGTCCCGCCTGCTGAATTGCATCTACGGGCTTTCCAACTTCGACGCCTCTGGCATCGTTAATCGTCAGCGTTACTGCACTGCGAACAGGCACTCCGTATGAAAACATGAATGTAATTTCTGACTCTTCGGAATTCTCGACCATCTCAACAGTCAGGTCTAGCTGATTAATCTCTTCAGGCGGCGGATCATCAGTTGTGCCGCAGCTGAGCAGAAAAAGAAGTGAGAATAAAACAATGGAGTTCAGAATTTTCATAGTTAACTATTTTACTTCTTGATTGCGACCGGTAAATCCCACCAGGATCCGTTCATTTCTATTCTTTTGATTCCATACGGACAAACACGTAATATATTTTTAAAAATAGGTAATTAATCTTTTAGAGTTATGACTTTACCGGAATTGATCATAGAAAAATGGAGAGCGTTATCGAATGGAAAAAATCGGGAGCAATAGCACTGTTCATCTTATTTTTAGGATCACTTATTTTTCTAATGGGTGTTGAGATAGGCGATGCGTTCTACAGAGCCTTTGGCTAAACCGATTTTCCAGATAAGCGTATGCGTACAACTATTGAAAGATTAATCAATGATCTGATCCACCTGAAAGTCCTATAACCCTCCAAGGGTTGCCTTAACTCGTCCTCGTCAGCTGCACCGACTCTTTCCCAACTATATTTCTCAATCCGCTCAAAAGCTCATTATTCGGCTCCACCACAAACTTCCGAACACTCATATTCAGTGGGCCCTTCGCGTGTTTACTAAGGACCCGCAGACGAACCGGGGTTTCGCCTTTATGAATGCTCATCAGCGTAGCCATCTCGGTCAGGTCATCTTTGGTCAATGATGATGTTTCGAGACGGAGTTTCAGCATCAGCTGATTCTGAAATTTTTCGCGCAGATTTTGTACCCGTTCAAACGTGTTAGCCATAACTTTTGGCTGACCGCCGCGCAGGCTCAGCGTGCCGTCTAGCAGGACAATAGTATCGGGCGTCAATAGTCCCTGATGGCGATCGTACACATCGCTGAACACCAGCACTTCCATCGCACCCTCCAGATCTTCAATTTGAACAAACGCCATCGGCCGCCCTTTTTTATCGCTGATCTGCTTTACGTCGGTAATGATTCCCAGAGCTTTGATCTGCTCCCGGTCACCCATCTGGCCAATTCTATCCTCCGCCAGCGTATGCGATGCAAACAAGCGAACATCCTCCCTGTATCGATCCAGCGGGTGGCCACTCAGGTAGAACCCAATCAGCTCCCGCTCCCGGTTCAGCCGCTCGATGTTGGTCCACTTGGGACAGTCGCGCAGTTTCGGCTCATC
>CAZXYQ010000124.1:0-8022 GCA_964644975.1 uncultured Rhodohalobacter sp. | reverse complement strand
GGTGCTGCTATTGCGTTATCTTATGCAAATGAAATCCTTGCGGATTTTAGGTACTTATTAAAAGAGAGATGCTCGGGGATAAGACGATTGAAACAAGGAAATGTTACAATATTCTAATAATAATTTTTTCCAGCTTGCTACTATATATATCCTTCATAACCGGGAGATTGTTGATTAAATAAGAAGTAAAAATGTAGAAGGGGATACTCAGAGGATACCGGGGCTGGTGTAGACTGGATAGCCGAGCCATAGCTCAACTTCCGTAAAATCTTAAAAATCTACCTCAAAACCCTTTAAATAACGCTTTTTAGTGCTACATCCATTATTTTAATAACTGGAACTGCTTCTTGTTCTGCCTTCCATAGCAGTCCGCCTTCGGTGGTCATCTTCGATCTCTTTGGATACTCATCAGCAATTCTATCAAATAACTCAGTTAATGATAGTCCCGCTACGGCACGCCATATCCGTAGCCCAAGGTCACTGCGCAGCGGTGGCCCTGGGTTAAGTGAAGTATGAATTATGGGAGCGCCGTAGTTAGTGCGATATATCCGTACCCCTGCAAGACGGCCACCCATCTTTACCCATAATTTATTTTATTGAATTCGAGGATTTACAAAAATGGATGTGTTCAGTTCCTGAAGAACTTTAAAATTGAATACGACTCAGACTATCTGTTCGAATTTTTATGACTGAGGTTGAATTCATAATTCGAATAATGCCACACCTGCGGCGCTTCTTTAAAGTTCGATCTCCTTGCACCCCACAGATTCACATTGTGAACCTGTGGGGCTACGGATATGCCGCCCCGAAAAGGGGCTGATTTATACCTTTGAAAAGGTGACTGCCATTCATTTTATCGAATAATCTGAACCTTAAAATGAATGCTGAAAGATTTGTAGCCAAACCATCGCCATTTTGGGGAACTTGAGATAGAATTTGGGCAGTTCTACATATCAAAAAAGGAAAGCGACAAAATGATCTTCGAGATGACTACTTGAGAGACCCATGCTGAGCTGCTACTGAATTGAGTGGTTGTATTTCTTACTAAAATCAAATTTTAAATTTACGGTGTTTCTAAAAAGGCTTCATTAAAATCTATAGTACATACTCCAATACTCTATCTTAGGCAGATAAAATTTGTATTTGCTATTTACAGTTTTACCAACTTAATTAGAAACAACTAGTTCGATAAATATAGTCAATGCCTCCTCCAATTAATCTATAATGCATGATCTGAACGATATATTATTAGTTCAAAAAGTCAGTAAAGGTTGTAAGAAAGCATTTAGAGAAATTTATGACCGCTATCACGTCCAGTTGTTTTTTATTGCGAAAAAGTATCTTAAGGATGTAAACCTGGCTGAGGATGCAGTTCAGGATACTTTTGTGAAAGTATGGGAGAAAAGGGGGAAGCTGGATCACGTGAAATCTTTGAAAAGCTATCTGTTTACCATGGTTCGAAACCGTGTACTGAATATGCTCAGAGACAGTAAAAGTGAGCTGATATCCATTTCAGCAGTTAAAGAAGAAGATCTTCCCGTAAAAAACCTGACTGAAGAAAATCTTCAGTATTGTGAGTATAAATCCATTCTTAAGAAAGGCACAAGTGAACTATCTGGCCGAAAAAGAGAAGTATTTGAACTGCGAACAATAAAAGGGCTTACCAATTCTGAAGTGGCAGAGCATTTACAAATTCGTGTACGAACTGTAAAATCACACTATTATAACAGTTCTAAATTTATACGTACCTACCTAAAGAATCACGCCGGTATATTGCTGATGTTGTTCGCTTACCTTTAAGCGATATTCCTGACTGGTTGTTCAGCTGCGATACTTTGCTCGATGAGCTGTTTTTCTATAAACAGATGGTTGGGTAAGGTAAAGATTATCGGACTGCCCACCGGTTTTCATAGAAGAGTTTCCATTTTCTTTAATTATCGTTATTCCGTGCCCGATATTACTCTGTTATTGTACGTCTCTCTTTTCACATGATTGATCAGAAGCAATATCGTTTCTTGCTCTCGGAAAAACTAAAAGACGAATAACCCTCCAAATACATGTCTAAGGGCTGTTTTTAAAAAAAATAAATTTTCTTTTAATACTTTTGCCATTCGTTTGTGTCTTAGTAGTAGCAGTACAATAAAAAAGAACCAGAAGTATTTGCATGACAAAAAAGTTAGCTGAAAAATATTTTAACAATCAAACGACTCCCGCAGAAAGCAAAGCTGTACTGGAGTGGTTTGAGACCTCTGAGGGTAAACAAGTTCTGCAGGAGATCATTGAAGTAGACGGAGATCTAATGGAGAGGAAGGATCTCCGCGCCTTAATTCCAGAACTGGACTCAGAGAAGCTTTTCACATCTATTCAGGAAAAAATTAATCGAAAAAAGGTGCTGTATTCAATAAGGCGGACTGACTGGGTGGGGTACGCCGCGAAGGCTGCTGCTGCAATGCTGGTTATTTTTACAGCCGCTCTGTTTACGATTACCCATCATCAGGATTTGGTGGAGCAGGTTGTTGAACGAGAGCCGGTTCTATTCCAGACAGAAGATGGGCAGCATCGTGAAATTACACTGGGAGATGGAACTGTGGTTCGCATGAACAGCAACTCCAAAATTGTCGTATCTCCGGACTTCATGAGAGGAACCAGGGAAATAACTCTCACTGGTGAAGCTTATTTTGATGTAGAGCATAATCCTGAACAACCTTTTGTGATTCATGCTAACCAGGCAACGGTTGAGGTGCTTGGAACGGCATTTAATGTGCGCTCACTTTATGGGGAATCTAATGTTCAGGTTGCTGTGATGGAAGGGAGTGTGTTGTTAAAAGAAGCTTCAGTTGAAAACTCCCAGGATCTTGAAACGACACTTTCCAAAGGACAATACGGGTATCTGGATATTTTGGAGAGAACCATTTCTGTGGATGAATTTGCCATTGAAAACTATTTGGTCTGGAAAAATGGCAGACTGGAATTTGAAAATCTTTCTCTCAACCAGGTTTGTATCCAACTGAACAGGCTGTACGATATAATATGCCGCTATGCCGATCCAAAGTTTGAAAATCTTCCATTGACGGCGAACTTTTCAAATGAATCTATAGAAAAAACACTATCCGTTATTTCACTTTCGCTGGACATTGAATTTGTTCAGGAAGGAGAAGAAGTAATTTGGAGAGATTCTTGAAATACAAAGAAGATGTTATTTAAAGATACAAGAAACTCTTTTTCAATAATTAATAACTCAATAGAATAAAACCCATGTTTAAGTCAGATACTTATAAGGATATAATTAGCAGTTATATGTACAAACTTATTTTAGGGTTCTTTGCTCTAATAATCGCATTTTCAGGATCCGCTGAAGAAACTTTAGCCTATCAATCTCAAAGTAATGACGATGATGAGCTTTATTCATATGTATCAACATCTCAAAAATTTATAGAAAATCAGAATCTGGTTACTTTAAATTTAATGGGCGCAACCATTCCTGAAGCATTGGAGCTAATATCGAAGACTCTGAATGTGGGGTTTTCCTACAATCCGGAAATCATCCCGGATAAGTCGGTATCATTTGATGTTTCAAATATGCCTGCTTTTGCTTTGATAGAAACTGTACTTGAGGGTACAGATTTGGAGTTCACATTAACATCCGGCAGAAACGTAATTGTCATTAATAAGAAAAATAAGGAGGCAAGTTTAGACGATTTTCTGCAAGAGACAATAACGGGTATTGTAGTAGACGCCCGAAGTGGTGAAACATTGCCAGGCGTAAATATTGTGATTGAAGGGACTACAATTGGAGCCACAACGAACATGAATGGAGAGTATGAACTACAAGTGCCAACTTTAGAGGAAACTCTTGTATTCTCATACATTGGATATCAACGGTTAGTTGTTGAAATTGATGGCAGAAATGAAATTAATGTAGAATTATCAAGAGAAGCTATCGGATTGGATGAGTTAGTGGTTACTGGCGCTGCAGGCGAAACTCGTACCAGGGAAATGGGGCAAACCGTTGCAAGAATCAATACAGATAATTTGCCTGATGTTTCAGTTAATACGGATGAACTTTTACAAGGAAGAATTGCAGGTGTAGATGTTACAAATACTTCCGGTAGTATCGGGGCAGGGTCTCAAATCAGATTACGCGGGAATGTAAGTTTGAGCATGAGCAATCAGCCACTCATTATTATTGATGGTGTGCGTTTTTCTGCTAATGAATATCCCAGGGGCAACTCTGAGGGGGATTCGTTTTTTAGGGGGGCAAATGTGTCACAGAATCCATTGAATGACATTAACCCAAATGATATTGAACGTATCGAAATAATCAGAGGGCCATCTGCGTCCACTTTATACGGTACAGAAGCCGCAGCAGGAGTTATTCAGGTATTTACTAAAAAAGGACAAAGTGGGGAACCCCGATGGAGTGCACAAATTGATCAATCCCTGAGTTTTATGAGACCTTTTGGCCCTTCCAATGATAAATATATAGGCATGGATCCCTGGCTAAGCACGGGCCATGGTCAGAATTATAATCTTTCTGTAAGCGGTGGACAGGACAGCTTCGATTACTTAGTCTCGGGAAGTTATAGGGAAGGCTCTGGTGTTCTTCCAAATGACCAGGAAGATAGATACACAATCAGGGGTAACATCGGGTTTACCGCTTTTGAAAATTTCAGACTTCAGTGGCAAACGCATTATTCAAGCCATACTATTGAGAATACATCTACGGGTAATAATGCTCATGGTCTTCAATTTAATGTTTACCGGGCACCTAATAACCCGATTGGGTCTTCTGAAAAGTCTGAATTAGATAAAATTCTGAATCAGGATATAACAACTCGAAATGACAGGTTCAATACGGCAGTTACGGCCAGATACTTCCCTCTTGAAGGTTTGGATATGCGTTTTCAGGTTGGTTATGATAGATTAGATCAACGTTTCAACCACATCAGACCCTTTGGATTTGCACTTCAAACACAAGGAGCTATTACTGATAAGCGATGGGTGAGCGAAGGAATTACGTTGGATTTTGCTACGAGGTACAGGTACGATATTACCGATGATTTTAATACAAGACTCTCTTTTGGCGGCCAATTAAACACTCAGAAGCAACATGAAATTGATGCTTTTGGACAGGGATATCCCGGGCCGGGAGAGTATACAATTACTGCTGCAGCTGAAAGAGTCGTCGTCGCTAACGAGTTTGAAGTGATTACCGGTGGATTCTTTGCTGAAAATACTTTTGACTACTTAGACAGATATTTCTTTACCGTTGGTTTAAGAGTGGATGGCAACAGCGCCTTTGGGGATGATTTTGGGCTGCAGCCATATCCAAAAGCAAGCGTATCTTACGTACTTTCTGATGAAAGCTTTTGGTCAGACGCTCTTGGAAGTTTCCGATTGCGGGCCGCATATGGACAGGCTGGCCGTGCCCCCGGTGCCTTTGATGCAGTTCGAACATGGCAAGCAGAAGGGTACGGAGGTATATCCGCATTTAGGCCTCAAAATGTGGGTAATCCTGAATTAGGCCCTGAAGTAACTACGGAGCTTGAAGTTGGTTTTGAATCGTCCACGCTTAACGACAGGTTAAATATTGAGTTTTCTTATTACAACCAGGAAACAAACGATGCGCTGTTTGCTGTTTCACAATCTCCTTCACTAGGATTTACAGGGTCACAGTTGCGAAATGTGGGTGTGTTGTCCAATCAAGGGATAGAGCTTACTATAATGGGTACGCTCATTCAAAGAGGCGATCTGTTTCTAGATCTTGGTACGACTATCTATACAAATAAAAGTGAAGTGAAAGATACCGGTGGCGAAAATATCTACACAATTGTTGAAGGCCAGCCCGGCCCGGTAGTTCGAGGAACAAAAGTGACGAACCCGGATGATTTTTCAGAGGCACAGCTCGAATTCGATCACTTTTTCGGACCCAATCAGCCTACACATATTATCGGAGTTAATTTGACGCTGGGCCTGCCAAAAGGCATCCTGTTTTCCGCCAGGGGAGAGTATCAGGGAGGGCACTACATAAACTCTGCGGCTTCTTCATTTATGGTTAACAGAGGAGCCGGATCCCCTTCATGCCAGGTAGCATATGATCAAGTACCATACGCAACCGGAGACCCCAATAATCATCCCAATATCGGAAATGTAAATGCACTTATGAGAACAAGGTGCTATCGTCAGAATATTCAGTCTAATTCCTGGATATTTCCTTCAGACTTTTTCCGTTTGAGATCCGTCTCCGTTCAAATACCGATTGGACAATATACGAGTCAATTAAGGAGTGCATCATTTACAATAACAGGCAGAAACTTGTTAACCTGGAAAAATAATGACTTCTGGGAGTTTGATCCTGAAATGACGTACAGATCGGTTGGTGATTTAACAAGGTTTATTGGCGAACATATTCCGGCGCCAGCATCCGTAACCGGAACCTTAAGGATTGACTTTTAAGTAGCAGATCAAATTAAATAATAAAACAAACCAATAGATTTCTTATGAATAGTTTAAAGACAGTAACTGTTTTATTTCTCTGTGGTCTGGGTCTGGTAATGGCTAGTTGTGACCTTACAGTAACTAACCCGGGACCAACTGACGATGCAGCATTGGATAATGTAGGTGCTCACGAAGCACTGGTGAACGGAATGAGTTATTCTTTCGCAAGAGCATTAGGCGACTTAGCGTATATAGGCTCAGAACCTTCTCAGGAAATTACCGGCTCGGGCAGAGTCCATCCGGTTAAACTTCCACTAAACCCGGGCCAGCTGGTTGATAATGAAGTGAACCGGCAGTGGGCTTTATCACATGAAGCAAGATGGACGGCCGAAGATGGCGTGGAACGACTGGAAAGAGTTCTTGAAGGTGAATTCCAAAGCAATAGTAATGCTGCAAAGGCGCTTCTTTTTGCAGGTTACTCCAACAGGCTTCTTGGAGAGAATATGTGCTATGCAGTAATTGATGAGGGGCCCGCTGAAGACCATGAAGTTCATTTTGACAGAGCCGAAGCCTTTTTTACCAGAGCCATTCAAGTAGCTCAAAACTCCGGTGAAGCCGAAGTAGCAGAGGCTGCTTATGCCGGCAGAGCTCAGGTAAGAGCCCTGACAAATAACTTTACAGAGGCAGTCAGTGATGCAGCAAATGTATCTGATGATTTCAATTGGGAAGCAAGTTACACAACCTCAACGTCCGATCAGTACAATATTCTGTTTTGGACAAATGACAATAACCCCTACAGAGCGCATTCTGTTTGGGATACCTATTATGAAACTTATTATGAAACGACCGGAGACCCGAGAGTTCGGTGGGGAACTGATGAGGGTAACCCTGTTGGGGAGTTTGAAAATATTCCCTGGTATTTTCAGCAAAAGTATCCTAACAGAGATTCTAATATCTCTATGAGCAAAGGTGCAGAAATGCGTCTGATTGAAGCTGAATTTGAGTTACTGCAAGGTAACTGGCAAGTTGGAATGGATATCATTAATAGTTTAAGAGCGGGTGTAATCAGTGATCTTGATAATAATCCTATTCCTGAGTGGAGTGCCGACAATGCTGAAGAAGCCTGGACAAGTCTGAAAAGAGAAAGAGGAATTGTCTTATGGCTCGAAGCACGCAGGTTAGGTGATTTAAGAAGATGGACGAATAACAACACACCGGGCGAAATGGAAGATATGTCTGCAAATTCTATCTGTTTTCCGGTTTCAGAAAACGAAAAGAGATCTAATCCAAATATAGACTTGTGATTTTAAAACAGTAGCGTCCTAAACATTTGAATGTATCAGATAAAAATGGGGTGTCAATTGTATTGGGATTTTCGTTCTCGCTGATTTGCGCAGAGTATACCGCTGAGTCGGCAGAATAATACAAAAGTTGGTCTGCACCCACGATTTGAAGGCACAGCAAAAATTTTGCAAGATAACATAGGGATTGAATCTTAACATAGTATCCAATCCTCTGTTATGGCCATAAGAATTGGATTTGAGCAAATTTTTCTGATGTTTAGGACACTATTGATTTTAAAAT
>CAZXYQ010000123.1:0-8127 GCA_964644975.1 uncultured Rhodohalobacter sp. | reverse complement strand
CAATTCCCCTTTATTAAGGGGGACTTTTAGGCTCATGATTTAACAATCGAACTCAGGTTCTAAGGAAAGGGAAGGTTAACACAGGATTTTCATCGGATTCAATGAGTTAAAAATTAAGCTGCAGACCAAGGATAAGCGCCTGATAATCATCCTGCGCCTCCGATGCAAAGTTCTGAACTTCGCCAATCCAGGTGAGATTGTCCGTTATATCGTATCGGGCAAAGCCCATGAGCAATTCATTTGTTACATCGTCGGCAGATCCGACAGCCGTGGCGTTGGCGTTCTGGCTTCCTTCACCGTAACTGGCGCCGAGCAGAAGACCACCGAAATCGTACGTCGCTTCAGTATACCATTGTGCACCGTCGATGTCTGCCTGGTCGAGTGCATCACCGCCTGAAATATTGATTCCAATCAGTCCGTCAGCACCAATACTTTTTGTTTCGGAGTAGGAACCTGTGAGCTTTAAACCGGCAATGTTCAGTTTGAGGCCGGTATCCCATCCGGAAATGTTGAAGTCAAAATCGGGATCTGCTATACTCACGCTCTGGTAAAGCCCGCCTCCCCAAGTCTGCAACGATCCTCTGCCGAGATCAAAAACATAGTCGATCTGACCTTCAATACGCGGACCTGCTGTTTCTGTGTTCGGTGATGGCCCGCCGGGTTTTTCAGGGTTGATGAGTCCAACTTTAGCCGTAAATCCGCCTACATCGGGTGTGGTGTAGGTAATACGCGGATTAAAATTCGCGTAGGTATATCCGGACCCGATACGTCCAAGAGTTGCATCAGCAGCATCAGGGCCGCCAAATCGGCCAATTCCCATCCCGCTCCCTTCATCGCCGATGGATATGCTGTTGAAGATACCAAACCCTTTTCCGGCATTAATCGTACCAAAATCACCGGATATTACGATGTCGGCAATACGCGCTTCAAACAGTCCCGCATTTTGGACGCTGGGGCCGTGAAGATGGTAATTAATCTGGAATACAGCCGATACGTTAATTCCGTCTTGTGTTGGTGCATTCACAGTAAAGGTAACGTTAGCGGGATTGAAACCGGACATGACACGTGTGGCTAACTGATCTTCACCGTCTGCACTGAACTCATCATGCGCAGACAGGTTTAAGAAGACCGGAATGGCACCGTTCACGTTTATTCCCCACCCTTCATTCGTTTCAAAAGAAGTTCCGTTCTGGGCAGATGCCGCTTGAGGATGCAAAGTCAGTCCAGCAATCAAGCATGTACTGATCAAAAGTGTTGATATATATTTCGTATATTTCATTGTTGTTCACCAATCATTTGATGTTTCTACTTTAGTTTGTATAACAAGCGCTCCATTTGTGTTGTCAGCGCAGTGGAGTGCCTGCTGTTAGAAATATTCAATAGGTAACAGGAATGGATGGTGGGTTTCTAAGACCTGCCATCCAGTTTCCTTATTTATAGCCTGCTAAGAGAAGAGCAGAAAAAGTCCGGCTGCAATAAGTGCGCCGATAATGGGTCCCACAACAGGCACCCAGGAGTAGGCCCAGTCACTGCTTCCTTTGTGGGGAAATGGTAAAATTGCATGAGCAATACGCGGGCCCAAATCCCTTGCCGGATTTATCGCATAGCCGGTGGGGCCACCCAAAGATAGGCCTATTCCTAAAACAAGAAGGCCAACAGGCAGAGCGGCAAGTGACCCAAGGCCAAATCCAACTTCTTGTCCGTCGATTACAATTGTAGACAAAACCTCACCATTAATTCCAATGAACCCCGGTGAGCTTAGGTAGAGAACCCCAAAAACCAGTATAAATGTACCAATAACCTCTGTCATCACATTTGAGGAGTACTTTCTGATTTCCGGGCCGGTAGAAAAAATTGCCAGCTTAACCGGTTCATTTTCTGTGGCTGCAAAGTGATCTTTATACGCCAGCCACACGAGTACAGCGCCCAAAAATCCCCCAAAGGTTTGAGCGATGATGTAGGGAATAACCATTCCCCAGTTAAAAAGCCCTGCCGCTGCAAGCCCAACAGTTACAGCCGGATTAATATGTGCACCACTGAATTGCCCCATAGAGTAGACGGCAACAAATACCCCCATTGCCCATCCCCATGTAATGACAATCCAGCCGCTGCTATTTCCCTTTGTTTTATTGAGTACCACGTTCGCCACAACGCCGCCTCCAAATAAAATGAGTATGGCTGTTCCTATAATTTCTGCTAAATATGGACTCATAATGTAAATCTCCTTTTTAATGGTTTGATTGTTAAAAAAGAGCACCGGTTAGATTATCCCCCCGGTGCCAATGTGCTGATTTTCGCGCTACCTGTCGTCAGCCCAGGATATAGCAGCTTTTACAGCCCGCTTCCATCCTTTAGTAAGTTCTGCGACTTTGCCTGCATCCATCGCTGGCTCAAACTTTTTGTCCACCTGCCACTGCTTCTGGATGTCTTCTTTATCTTTCCAGTATCCAACGGCAAGTCCGGCAAGATAAGCGGCGCCCAGGGCTGTGGTTTCTGTGATTTTTGGTCGAATGACCGGAACCTGCAGCAGATCACTCTGGAACTGAATGAGCGTATCGTTTACGGTAGCTCCGCCATCCACACGCAGTTCTTTGATCTCAATGCCTGAGTCGGCGTTCATAGCATTCAGGAGGTCAAGGATCTGATAGGCGATGGAGTCCTGCGAGGCTCTGGCTATGTGAGCTGATGTTGTGCCTCTTGTGATTCCAACCATCATACCACGGGCATATTGATTCCAGTAGGGAGCTCCGAGACCAGCAAAAGCGGGCACCAGGTATACGCCATCGGAATCTTCAACCTTGTTGGCGAAATACTCCACATCTTTCGACTCGCGAATGATACCCAGCTCATCACGCAGCCACTGAACCACAGCGCCGCCAATAAATACGGAACCTTCAAGAGCATATTCGGTTTTACCGTCTACTTTCCAGGCAACGGTTGTAAGCAGGTTGTTTTTAGATTTAATCGGTTTATCGCCAATATTCATCAGCATAAAGCAACCGGTTCCGTAGGTGTTCTTCACCATGCCGGGTTTCGTACACATCTGCCCAAACAGTGCCGCCTGCTGATCGCCCGCAATCCCCGCAATAGGTATTTTAGAAGCGAAAAGCGTTGTTTTGGTGTGAGCATATACTTCGCTCGACTGCTTCACTTCCGGCAGCAGGCTTTTAGGAATATCCATCAGATTCAGGATTTCATCGTCCCAGTCCATAGAGTTGATGTTGAAGAGCAGTGTACGGGATGCATTGGTCACGTCCGTTACGTGTGTTTCTCCCTTGGTAAAGTTCCAGATCAGCCAGGAGTCAATCGTACCGAAAGCGAGTTCTCCTTTATTGGCTCTTTCCCGCGCCCCCTCAACATTATCGAGAATCCATTTCACTTTTGTACCGGAGAAATAGGCATCCAGTACCAGGCCGGTTTTTTCCTGGATCATATTGGCGTGACCTTTTTCTTTGAGCACGTCGCAATACTCTGATGTGCGCCTGTCCTGCCAAACGATGGCATTGTAGATCGGTTTGCCTGTTTTCCGATCCCAAATAACAGTGGTTTCACGCTGATTGGTAATTCCAATTCCGGCAATCCCTGTTCCGTCAATACCGGCCTGTGCAACGGCTTCTGCTGCCACGCCTGCCTGTGTTGACCAAATTTCCTGTGCGTCGTGCTCAACCCAGCCGGCTTTTGGATAGATCTGCCTGAACTCTTTTTGAGCCACAGATTTTATCGAACCGTCTTTATCGAACAGCATGGCCCGCGAGCTGGTAGTTCCCTGATCGAGTGCTAAGATGTATTGTTTCATGGGTATGATTGATTTGTGATTGATGTTGTTCAGTTACGTTTTTGAGGGCTCGTATCGCGCCAGGAGGTAGCGATTTCCGAGCTCAACAAAGTCACTGATCTGTTTTTTAATCCACTTATTATCTCTGTTTAATTCCTTGCCCATCAGCTCTGCAACGGCAGGCGCCATATCAATAGCGGCCCTTGCGTCCAGAAAGAGCACCCTTATTCTGCGTGCCAAAAAGTCTTCGGCCGTTCGGGCCATCTCGTTTCGGGCTGCCCAAACGACGTCCGCTTTGCGGTAGGAGTAGTTCGGGTGAAGCGGCTCGCTTAGTTCAGGATTTTCTTTTATAATCGCTTCAATATGCTCGATGTCAGAACCGTAGAAATAGTGAGGATCTTTGAAGTTTACACCCTCTGCAGCTCCATGAATCATCAAATCTTCGGAAGCGCTTTTGCGATCAGGTAAAAAATTAGTTTTGATCGCTTTATCAATCGTATCCTCTCCCATCTTACGGAACGTTGTCCACTTGCCGCCTGTAATGGTAATCATTCCGGAGTCTGAAATCATCACCTTATGACTTCTGGAAATCTCTTTTGTTTTGGTGGAATCTCCTTGTGGCGCAGCAAGCGGGCGCAACCCGGCGAACACACTTTTTACATCCTCGCGTGTTGGGGCTTTAGTCATATATTTGTCAGCAGTTCTTAAAATGAATTCAATCTCTTCTTCGAGGGCTGTTGGTTCAAGGCTGTGTTCATCAAGAGGGGTATCGGTTGTTCCTACAACCACTTTATCGTGCCATGGAACAGCAAAAAGCACACGGCCATCATCTGTTTTAGGTATCATGATGGCGTCGTCGCCCGGCAGAAAGCTCTTGTCAAAAACAAGATGTACTCCCTGGCTTGGCCTCACAATATTTTTATGCTCTTTTTTATCCATAGATAAAATTTCATCCACAAACACTCCGGTTGCATTAACTACGGATTTCCCCTTAATGGAGTAATGTTTACCGGACTCGTGATCGAGGGCATCTACACCGGTAATTTTGCCATTTTCTTTAGTGAGGCCGGTAACCTCGCAGTAATTCAGAACAGCACCGCCCTGCTCTACAATAGTTTGAGCAACATTAACGGAGAGCCTTGAATCGTCAAACTGGCCATCATGGTAAATAACGCCGCCTTTCAGCCCTTTGTCCTGTATGGTGGAAATTCTGGAAAGGGTCTCCTTCTTCGATATCCCTTTTGATTTACCCATACTTAATTTACCCGATAGCAGATCGTAAACCTTTAATCCCACGGAGTAGAAGAATTTGTCCCACCAGGAGTAGTTCGGTATGACAAAAATCTCGTTTTGTACGAGGTGGGGAGCATTTTTTTTGAGGAGGCCGCGCTCGCGGAGAGCTTCCCGAACCAGGTCTACATTACCCTGTGCAAGGTAGCGAACTCCACCGTGAACCAGTTTGGTACTTCGGCTTGATGTTCCTTTGGCAAAATCGGCCTGTTCCAGTAACAGAGTTTTAAATCCACGGCTTACACCGTCAAGAGCAACACCAAGACCTGTTGCCCCGCCTCCAATTACGATGAGGTCCCAATCAGTACTGGAACCGCTTTCAACCATTTCTAAACATTTTAATCTTTTCATAATGACAGGGAGATCTAAAGTTAAACGTATAACGAAATATTACGTTTATAATCTAAACAAAATAAAATGAAATAAAAAAAAATACTGAAAAAATTACTTTTTTACGTTTAAAGCCTTTAAGCGTATGATTGTATATTTCAAATCTGACTTTATGGACCTGAACTGTTACGAGTACTTTCGTTTATTGAATAAATTGATTAAAACGTAATATGAAGGTATATTAAAAGGAAACCAACTGAATTCTATGACAATATCTGAACGACATGAGAAGATACTTAAGAAGTTGAAGGAAGCCGGTAAGGTTTCGGTTCAAAATCTGAGTGACAAACTTTCAGTTTCAGAAGTTACCATTCGAAAAGATCTGCAGATTCTTGAAGATAAAAACCTCCTGTTTCGTACACATGGCGGCGCTACGCAATCAAACCCCTACACAAGCGATCGACACGTTGAGGAGAAAGCCAAGATACAGGCGAAAGAGAAAACCGCCATTGCCAGGGAGGCTGTAAAACTGATCGGCGACAATGACTCCATTATTCTTGCATCGGGAACAACAATCCTTGCGATTGCAAAAGAGATTGATCCATCGAGCCGGCTGAAGGTTATTACATCGGCACTGAATGTATCGCTGGAGCTTTCAAATCGCGAGCATGTTGAAATTACCCAGCTTGGCGGACAGCTTCGGCACAGTTCAAATTCAGTGGTAGGGAAGTACTCGGAGCTTTTTTTAGAGAACATCACCTGCGGCATCCTGTTTCTGGGTGTTGATGGCATCGATCTTGAGTTTGGCCTGACTACAACCAGCCTGATGGAGGCAAGTTTGAATCAGCGGTTTATCGACGTGGCGCAATATACCGTTGTGGTTGCCGACAGCACAAAATTTGGGAAAAGGGGCTTCAGCCGAATTTGCAGACTCGATCAGGTACAGCACATTATTACTGACTCAAACGCGGATCCGGAAACGATCCGAAAGCTGGAGGCCAGCGGTGTTCGGGTGACGGTGAGTGAAGGGTAGGGGTGATGCTTCGAGAAAATGAAGGAGTGATCCCGGCTATATAAACAGCTATAGATTTCTATTTTCTGAAGTTCTGATATTTCACCAAAAAGTTCTCTGAATAATTAATTTGAAGTGGAAGCCACCCAACTACAAATAAGATTTATCCGCCAGAACGGCACAGGGAATTACCCCTGCTTGCCGATATTTAGCCCCAAAAAGGTTAAGGTATAAATATCAGAGCATGCTAAGGGCAATTAGGATTCAAACAGTTCACCAAGGATAACAGGGGCCGACTACGTATTCTGGATGCTGCTATCATTGGTTTTTAACAGACAAGTATCACTTCGCTCATTCTTTTAAAGAAATAGTTGGTCGGGTGGATACCTGAGGAGTCTGCTCAACTTGCTTGATTAATATAATATTCCCCGCTTTTTTTTATCGCTTTTTCCATAGACAAAACCATGTCGCCCCGTGATATGGGCTTCAAAAGATAGTCTAGAAAACCTGTTTTCCTGGCCTTGGCGATATGATGCTCGTCTGAATGGCCGGAAATATAGATAACCGGGACATCGCTAAAAGCGCGTATGCGTTTTATAACTTCGATTCCATCTATCTTACCTCTCAAGGACACGTCCATAATCACTACATCCGGTTTGTGTTCTTTTATTTTTTCGATGGCATCTTCACCATTATCAGTTTTCGCTACAACTTTAAAGCCAAGATTCTCTACGATTCTTCCTTCTACCAGAGAAAGAAGTAAATCGTCTTCTACAATAATTACAGTGCCTTTCATGATTTCTCCCATGATTTAACATTTCTAGTTCTAAAAGTATGACGAACATTGAGCCGATTCGTTACAATATTTTTTAAATTTTTTGCAACCCATTCACTTAAATGATCTACCAGGCTGGCCTAATCATTCTCATAATTCCTCATTTTAAATTGTGGGTGTTTATCTATAGACTGCCTTTATATATATTTGTTTCTAAATGATTTATGAGTTTAATTTGTCTGATTAAATAACTCGCAAAGCTCCATCTTGATCAGCAAATAATCAGTCCACTCATCTGATTTTTGCCCTTCTGTTTCAAAGGTCAAATGCACTTTCCCAGTCCATCTTACGCCGAACAAAATTGTGAATATCCCTTTTTATAGCCTGATTTTTTTCTGTTATCGTCTTGGCATGACGGGAAAAAACGGCCGCTTATGGCAGATTTAAGTGATTGCGGGTCGATCGAGGAGGAGGCCGACGCAAGGATGTTTTTATACCGGCCTGAGTATTATGGAATCACTTCTGCAATAGAAGGTTATTCAACAGAAGGTGTGTGAAAAGTGATTATCTCAAAAAATAAAGATGGAAAACCGGGATGCAGTCTCTGAGGTCTTTGGAGACGTACATGTGCTTTGAAAACTTTCCCCGTAACCAACAATATCAGAAAACACCTGTTAAACCATTCCAGGACCCCAAAGAAACAATTTGGACGATGAGCCTCTATTTTGATCTATAAATATGATTTCAATGACACAACTTAACATTCTCATCCGGACCCTGCCGCAGTTTGATCTAGCCAAAAGCAGCGGAGACCTGTTGATACTGGATCAACAAGGATAAGATCATTGGCCGTATGGGTCTAGATGAAGGGGGCGTGCGTATTGATAATTGTGAGGACAGTGTTAAGAAAATGAGAGACTTGAACCGCGAAGCACTGCTTCGCAA
>CAZXYQ010000122.1:0-8136 GCA_964644975.1 uncultured Rhodohalobacter sp. | reverse complement strand
GCCAGCCAAACCGCCTACGGACTCATTGCCCGCGAAGTGGAACGGGTAGATTCCGGCTATCGCTCTTTCATGTCTGTGCAGTCCTCTCTGGTAATGTATCCTATCTCCATCTTTGGAACGGAAGAGCAAAAGCAGCGATTTTTACCAAAACTGGCGACAGGCGAACTAATTGGATGTTTTGGACTGACAGAACCCAATCACGGATCAGATCCGGGGTCAATGGAATCCATGGCAGTAAAAACAGATGGTGGCTGGACATTAAATGGCGCCAAAATGTGGATCACCAACTCCCCGATTTCTGATGTAGCTGTCGTCTGGGCGAAGGCCAAAGAGAAAAAAGATGATGAACCCGTAATCCGCGGATTTCTGGTGGAAAAAGGGATGAAAGGATTCTCAGCCCCGACAACAAAACACAAAATGAGCTTACGCGCATCCTCCACCGGCGAACTTGTATTTGAAGATGTATTTGTACCCGATGAAAATGTATTCCCAGATATTCGCGGGCTCAAAGGACCGTTTATGTGCCTAAACAGCGCGCGGTATGGCATTGCATGGGGAGCCGTTGGTGCCGCTGAATATTGCTACACCAAATCACGCCAATACGTGCTCGACCGAAAGCAGTTTGGTCAGCCGATTGGAGCCAATCAGCTACCACAAACGAAACTGGCAGACATGCTCACGGACATCACATCCATGCAGCTACTCGCGTGGCGTCTCGGTAAACTGAAAGATGATGGGCGCCTCCACCCTTCAATGGTTTCGCTTGCAAAACGAAATAACGTTGGGAAAGCGCTCGAAATCGCCCGCGTTGCCCGCGACATGCACGGTGGCAATGGTATTTCCGGTGAGTATCGGGTGATTCATCATATGGTAAACCTCGAATCGGTGAATACCTATGAGGGTACATACGATATTCATGGCTTGATTTTAGGACGTGATATTACCGGAATTCAGGCGTTTGTGCCGAAAGGGTGAGATGAGATTAGACACATGAGATTAGACACATGAGATTTTTGTTAATTTCTATTCTTCATGCATTTTGTATTTGACGACGATCTCATATCCCATGCTGTTTTTTTCGATGGTGTAGACCAAACCGTTTTTAACGGCCACAATCGGTTTATCAATTGGCCAGTTGAAGCTTGTAACAAGTTTCCCGGTTAAATCATCAAGGACATACCATCCCAGTAAAGAGCGGTCATCTTCAATGGTTGAGATCCAAATTTTCCCCTCGTCATCTGCAATCATAGAGTAGAGTGCCGGCCACTGCCTCGGATAATCCGCGCTTTCGCGCACCATTAAAAGCTGGTTGTTATGGCTGTACCGGGGGTGGATCACTTTAGCGGGATCCAGGTCGGATCGTTGAAAAGGATAATAGTATGAGTGCAGATCGATTCCGTCCGGACCAAAAACATAAATCAGAAATTCATCTGTAAACGCCGAATAGATCCGGCCTTCGGCCGATACGGTAAGGAGTGGCTTTTCAGACAGCGAAAGCGTAAACGGTGCCGGCCGGCCCGCATAATCACCAACGAGATACCTTTCATCCGGCTGCTCATGGATTTTACCTGAGAGCAGAGTACCGTCAGCGTTTGTCAGATAATAGGAAACCAACCCTTTCTGATCATATGCGGGATCTCTTTCACGCTGATAGGCGACAAGGTATGAACCATTCAGCCCGGCATATTTTACTGTTGAATGACCTTTCGGCTCCCTATCCGATAACTGCTCATAAAAATTTGAAAAACCAACGGTATCCGACATTTGAAACGATTCCAGGTGTACTGCTGACACCCTGCTTAAAACATCATCAAAAACATAAAGGCGATTATTCAATAACTGTAAACGACTCACTTCCAAAAATGCTCCAAAACCGCCGCCGTAGGTACCCAGGCTATCAAGCAGATTGCCCGCTCTATCAAACCTGAACACTTTCAAACGGTTCCACGATTCTCCCGCAATGTATACACGATTATTTTCATCAACTGAAACAGCGGTAATTTTATCCAAATGAAGCGAATCATCATACACCGTCTCTTTATGAAGATTTAATGACCCTACTTTAAATGGTTCACCCTGCAGCACTATAAGTGAATCAATCGCCTGCAGATGTGCTGGCACTCCGTCCGGATTCTCCGGAGTACAGCCGTACGAAAACAGTAAAAGAATACCGATAGCTGAAAAAACTTTGGATGATATAAGGCTGGAAATAGTGACGGTTATCTGAATAAATTGAGTTTTTTTAAGAGTATGAATTTGACATATCATGGCATGGTACAGAATTGATTTTCAACGTAACGGGGCAACTTCAAAATCATTCATAATCGGTTAACGAAATACCGAGATTTCTTAATTCATCACGATGATCTCTTATGAATTGCCTGATCCGGTCAATCCCGACACCGTACGCTATTCCGTAGTTTATTCTCTGAGAACGCTGAACATAGATGGTTCCTTCGTATTCAGTCTCAGGATAATATTCCCGATCTCTGTTGCTTTCCGGAACAAGGTACTCCTCGTGCCCGCCCGAAGCGGAGGAGACAACTCCAACCCATTCCATTCCAGTACCGTCTCCCCGTTCTGCAAATATAGCCCCGCCGCTGAACCCCCGATTAATCGACGCATCAATCACAAAATTTCTTCTTGAAGAGTGTGGTGGCCTGCTGATCATGGCACTTGTAACCATTTGGATTCCCAGCGGATACCCCACAGCATACACCTTGTCGGTCCAGTCAAGTGCGGCAGATCTCCCTGTTTCCAGCTGTAGTGGAGTCAGATCAGGTTGTTCTTCCTCTTCCCAATCCCGAACCAGCAGAGCAAGATCCAGGCCGGGGTCGTTCATTGCTATATTAAAATTATAAATTCCGTCATGCCCGATCAACGTACGGGAGGTCGACACGTTTACAGAAACCGCCTCCACCCTCGCTTCCGGACCCGGAATTGCACCTTCAGGATAGTGCCAAATCGTATCGGGGAACACAACAATGTGAGAGGCCGTAAGCAGCAAAGTTTTTCCGTGGCTGTTGGAGAGAACGACTGCTGAACCCGCCCTTAAATTATTATCATGCTTGGTATCCACTGCCCATCGTTCTAAATGTTCATCATATAAATCCATTCTCAGGGGAAGATTATCCAAATCAAACTGGTACGTTCGATACCCAACATTGCTTTGAATCCGATAAACGGAATCCATCCCCTTTCTAAGTTCTTCTCGCTTAACGTCGGAACCCGTTGAGCTCATATAACGAGAGTCGGATCCAAGCGTAATTCGATCAAATGCAGCTTTTTCGCTGGTTGAACAGCCAGAAAAAACAGATAATATGACCGGCAAAACAAGAATGATTATTAGAAATTTTTTCATATTTCGAGAACGATTAAAGTTAATGAACTACCTTGGACAGAGCCCACTCACTATCAACTGAAAACGCATACTTTTTAATCAATATGGAGTTTATTCCGAAATGTCCCCAATTGGATGAAGGGCGACTTCATCCAATTTCAATTTATGACGGAATAAAAACACTTATATAATAAATATACTGAATAGTGTTTATCTTATAACAGAATTCATTGTTTTGAAAAATTCTTACATTCGGTAAACTTCGACTTTACGTGTATTATAAAAGAAATTCTAAAAAACCTGATTCCTGAAGTTATCCCAGCCATGAATGATCAAGAGCCCGCTCAAAGAGACCGCAAAGCCTGGCACAATATTGCTGTAGATGCAGTACTACAGAATCTACAGTCAAACAGAGATAAAGGACTTACTGCTGATGATGCAAACAAAAGATTAAGCGATCACGGCCGGAACAAACTTCCAAAAGCGGAGCCGGCTTCAGCCTTAAAGCGGTTCATGATGCAGTTTCATAACGTATTGATATACGTTTTGATTGCAGCAGCCGGCGTAACCGCACTGCTCGAACACTGGCTGGATACCGGAGTTATTCTGGGTGTCGTTCTGATAAACGCTATCATCGGGTTTATACAGGAGGGTAAAGCGGAAAAAGCGCTGGAGGGAATCCGAAATATGCTTTCCCTTGATGCTACTGTCTTGCGAGACGGCCATCGCAGAAAGATCGATGCAGAACTACTCGTTCCCGGCGATATAGTCCTACTGGAGTCGGGTGATAAAATACCTGCCGATTTGCGACTGATTGACGTGAGAAATCTGCGGGTAGAAGAGTCTGCCCTAACCGGTGAATCTGTGGCCGTAGAGAAACATACCCATTCGGTAGATGCGGACTCTGTTCCGGGCGACCGTAAGAACATGGCTTTTTCCGGAACATCTGTTGTTTATGGCCGGGCCGCCGGAGTGGTTGTTGAAACCGGTGCCGATACTCAGCTGGGTAAAATTAACCGTATGATGACGGATGTAGAGAAGATTACTACTCCCCTGCTGCGTCAGATTGACGAATTTGGGAAGATACTCTCAGTAGGCATCCTCGGTCTAACGGCGCTCTTTTTTGCGATTGGGTATTTTTTCAGGGATTACGAAATCAGCGAACTCTTCATGGCCGTCATCAGCTTGGCTGTAGCCGCAATCCCTGAAGGCCTGCCCGCAATTATGACGATCACCCTTGCGATCGGTGTTCAGGCTATGGCCCGCAGAAATGCCATCATCCGGAGGCTGCCTTCCGTTGAAACGCTTGGCTCAGTAAGCGTGATCTGTTCCGACAAAACCGGTACGCTGACCCGCAACGAGATGACCGCCCGAGGCGCGGTAACATTCGATGGGGAGTATGAAATCGAGGGTGCGGGATACAAACCGGAGGGAGATATCTCAAGAAATGGTGACCAAATCAATCTGGCTGACGAACCCGTTCTGGAGAGATTAATACAAACTGCCATTACATGCAGCGATTCAGAAATTCACAAAGAAGACGGCCAGTGGAAACTCGAGGGCGACCCAACAGAGGGAGCTCTTGTAACCCTGGCACATAAAGCCGGGCTGGGAGAATTTAAGCCCTCGCGGATTGATACCGTTCCGTTTGAATCGGAACATCAGTATATGGCCACTCTCAATGACTATGAGGGCGAACGGATTATCTACGTAAAGGGCGCACCTGAACGGCTGCTAGAGAGATGCAGTGGGCAACTAAGCGCTGATGGAGCAGTCGATCTCGATAAAGATTTTTGGGGAGAGATAAGCGATAGCCAGGCAAAACAGGGACGCCGGCTTATCGCTGCAGCATATGCTACCGTAAGTAGTGACCAGGATAGCATTGATCATGAAGATATAAAAGACCTGACTTTTCTCGGTGTTTTCGGAATTGTTGATCCGCCCAGGCCGGAGGCAATTGAAGCAATAAAAGCGTGTAAATCAGCAGGAATAAAGGTAAAAATGATTACCGGCGATCACGTCGTAACCGCCCGGGCGATTGGACTGGAATTAGGGCTGGGCGACGGTGAAAAAGCGATCAGCGGTGCTGAGCTGGAGGCGATGGACGACAAAGAACTGCGGAAAGCAGCCCTTGAATACGATATTTTTGCCCGAACCAGTCCGGAGCATAAACTGCGGCTCGTAAAAGCACTGCAGGAGGAGAACATGATCTGCGCGATGACGGGCGACGGTGTGAACGACGCCCCGGCTCTGAAGCGGGCCGATGTAGGAATTGCGATGGGAATAAAAGGAACGGAAGTAACCAAGGATTCTGCGGAGATGGTACTGGCCGACGATAATTTCGCATCTATAGCTAGTGCTGTTGAAGAGGGACGCACAATCTACGACAACCTGAAGAAAGCAATTCTGTTTATTATTCCTACCAACGGTGCTGAATCACTGGTCATTATGGCCGCTGTGCTGATGGGACTTGTGCTGCCGATTACACCGGTTCAAATATTGTGGGTGAATATGGTGACGGCCGTTACACTGGCGCTGGCGCTCTCCTTTGAGCCTACTGAGCCGGGCGTAATGCGCCGCCCGCCGCGTGATTCCTCCGCTGCAATACTTGACGGCTATCTGGTTTGGCGAATTGTTTTCGTCTCGTTTTTGATTGGTGGTCTAACCCTGGGATTATACTACTGGCTCAAACAGAATGCATATGATGTAGAAACCGCCCGAACCATCGCTGTTAACACACTTGTAGCGGGGCAACTATTCTACCTGTTCAACTGCCGCAGAATGCATGGGCCCGCAATCGATTCCGGGTTTTTTGATAATCGCGCCGTTTTTTATGCTTCCGGTTTATTGATTCTGTTCCAGCTGATGTTTACCTATGCGCCATTTATGAACGTTTTATTTGGCACCGATCCTCACGAAATTAGCTACTGGATATTTCCATTGACGGCCGGAGGTATTGTGTTTCTGACCGTGGAACTGGAGAAGTATCTGTTTGGAAGGGAGAAAGGGTAAAAGGAAATAGGTCTGTCAGAATCGGAAAAATTTCTACCATCCATTCTGAATGACTGCTTTTTAATGAAGCTGCTTCTCTCTATTTTGAAGATTGATCAATTTTTTATAGAAATATCTTTATGTCCATTCAATTTATTGATGAGCAGGCAACGCTCGAAAAAATATTACCAAACCTGGAACAAGCCGGTCAGATCGCTATTGATCTTGAATTCGACAAAAACTACTACCGCTACGGTTTCAATCTCTGCCTGATGCAGATTTTTGACGGTGCCCAGTGCTATCTGATCGACCCGCTGAGCAATTCCGTTTCTATAGAGTTGATTTTTCCGGTATTGGAGGATCCCTCCACGGAGAAAATCGCCTTTGCATTCGGCGAAGATCTGCGGCTTCTTCACTCAATCGGATGCTTTCCAAAAAATGTATATGATCTCGACAA
Organism: uncultured Rhodohalobacter sp.; assembly: GCA_964644975.1. Classification (GTDB taxonomy): domain Bacteria; phylum Bacteroidota; class Rhodothermia; order Balneolales; family Balneolaceae; genus SW132. The sequence goes on along the minus strand of CAZXYQ010000122.1, from coordinate 1,348 downwards.
TGCGATCAGCATTTTGAACTATTCGCCCGCTTCTCTCACCAATCATCTAAAAGAGATCCTTGAAGTGGATACCGGCAAATCATCTCAAATGAGCAACTGGTACAGGCGTCCGCTTTCGGATGATCAAGCCAAATATGCAGCCGAAGATGTGCTGCACCTGATCGAGCTGAAAAAGGTGTTATCTACGGAAGCAGAGCAAAGAAAGGTATCCGGCTGGATCAGCGAAGAGAATCGTGTGATGGATAATGAAGATCACTCTCAGACCGATAATAATGACATCATAAAGGAGAAGGATAAAAATGGTTTTACAGAAACAGAGTGGCATATCTACAAGAGCCTGATGGAAGCTCGCGAGGAAATTGCCGAAAAACTGAATAAGCCTTCCTTTCAGATTATTAAAAAAGATATTTTCCTACAGGCTGCAAAAGAACCTCACCGATTAAACCGCTGGACCTCCACCCGGGGCATTTTTAAACGAATTCGAACCGACCAGATGAAAGAAAAGTTTCTTGAAGTGGTATCTGAGGCAGAATCTGAAGCCAGAGAGCTGGGCTTATCAGTTGATGAACCGGCAAACAGGCCACCATCGAACGATGAAAAGGATCTCTACAGGCAGCAGCGCGAGAAGATCAATACTGCCAAAAATGAGTTTTTCAATCCAATTAAAAAGGAGATTGAAAACGATTATGGGAAAGAGGCATCTACATTCTTATTCAGCAATCGAATTATTGCTGAAGCCATTTCCAAAGAGCGTGAGCTACTCGGTTACAAACTTGAGCTGCTTAAACACTATTCAAACAAACTAGACCTGGATATGTCGACTTATCTGTAACCTGAGTTCGATTCAAAATCATGCTTTATTGGTTTATATGGACGGTATCGTACTTGATGACTGGCTTTTTGGGAAAATGAATAGGCAACCAGCCCTGCCAGCAGATTTGAAAAGAAATTTGCCACCGATTGATGGCGTAAATGTTCTATTTGACACATGTTTTTTCCAAATTAAGAAGCGAACTCAGACAAAAGGATTTCATTTAATGGGAGACTTGTAAATCAGCGGCACGTTTACAAGCAGCAAATTGAGTGAAATTGAGGTTACGCTCGGCTGCCCAATTTGGTCTAGGACGCTATCGATACAAATCTACCTTAAGACCTCAGTTCGATTAATAAATAATTCCATTATTTCAGTATAAAGTCTCCCCTCCCCGGGGTAATACACCCCCGAGTCAAAGCTCGGGACAGGCCGGGACCAGGAAAGCACTGGCAGGGGAGATATAGAGGGGTGTCCATTGATTTTTTCCATGGATCTGAAGAACATCCCCCTCAATCTCGCCCCGAAAGTCGGGAC